>CAIXQW010000182.1 GCA_903921675.1 uncultured bacterium
ATGAAACACTTTTAATTGATGAGCAAAATTGGTATAAGCAATAATATTATCCTTTGCAATAAAACCCGTAAAAGTAGTAATGGCTAAATTATTTTCCAGTTCGTATATTTTTCCGTTGTAATAGGCATGCAATACGTTTTTTATTTTATCGTAATACATTACCACGCTATCTCCTATTGCATACTCGCCCACCCAACGCGTTAATGTTTTATCCTCATTGCCATCTATCACACTGAGGCTATTGCCCCCTTTGTAATAAATAAGATTATCTGTAACGCCATAATCAGTGGTAATATTATCATTCACTGTGTTTTTTACGCCCTCTCTGTAAACTTTAAAAATGCCCATATTATCTACATATGCCAAACCCGTTCTGCCTACTTGATGGCTGCGTGGTTGCAATCCTTCTAATTGAATTTTAGAACCATTATCAAACACAAAAAATCTATTTTGAATATCTGTATAGGCGCTATAATTTAGTTGGGCATTAGCTAGCCAAGCTTGGCTAAATAATATTACTAGTATTGGGTATTTTAAATTTTTCAATTTGTATAAAAATTATATTTTATAAAAGTAAATAAAAAATAATGCTACAGATTGTAAATCTATGGCATTAGCAATTCAATTGTATTTATTTATAAATAATAATTACCAACAAAGGTGCTAATGCATTCTACTTACGCAAGGTCTTCCTATTCATAATGACACGAATATTAAAGTCCTTATGCGGCGGCAACAAGCTTAAAGGCAAGGATGGCTTTAGCAGCTATTTTGCTGCTGCTGATGATGACGCTGAATTCTACCACCATATCCTTATAAGACTTAAGTATATTACAAATGATAAAACTACTACCAAACTAAATACAGTTGTATTAAATTCTATCTCATTTTTTTTAAAATCAAGAAATAAAGTAACCTTATGATTTGCTATAATAATTGACTACCTACAAGTTATTATTAATGGAATTTACAGGTGCTTTTCAATACTCAAAAATAGAAAAGACCTAAATTATATTTTCTCCAATACAAACTTAGTTAATCTTTTATATAAATGGTATCTTGTATTGCCTCCACTTATGCCATGTGTTCTGTTTGGATAAGCTTCGCTATCAAAATCTTTATCTGCTTTAATTAAAGCATTTATCATTTCCATACTATTTTGATAATGCACATTATCATCTGCACTACCATGTATTAAATAATAATTCCCTTTTAGTTTGCTTACCATATTTACAGGGCTATTATCGTCATATCCACTTGCATTGTCTTGTGGTTTTTGCATATATCTTTCTGTATAAATATTATCGTAGTATCGCCAATTAGTAACAGGTGCTACTGCTATTGCACTTTTAAAAACATCTGCACCTTTTAGTATGCAAATGCTACTCATATAACCACCATAACTCCATCCCCAAATACCAATTCTATCTTTATCTATATAAGGCAAAGTGCCAAAATATTTTGCAGCTGCTATTTGATCATCACTTTCTAATTTACCTAATTGTTTGTAGGTACATTTTTTAAATTCTTCGCCTCTAAATCCAGTGCCTCTTCCATCTACACAAGCTATTACATAACCTTTTTGTGCGAGCATTTGATACCACCAATAATCTCTACCCATAAACGAATTAGTTACTTGTTGACTGCCTGGCCCGCTGTATTGAAACATTAATAACGGATGTTTTTTACCATCATTGCTATTCGCAGGTTTTATAACCCATGCGTTTAAATCTTCTCCTAAACCATTTGGTACTTTTATTAATTCTTGTGGTGAAATTGTAAATTCTTTCATGATAGATTTAAGCTTTGCATTGTCTTTCACTATCCGTAAAACATTACCACTATTGTTGCAAATAGTTGAC
>CAIXQW010000183.1 GCA_903921675.1 uncultured bacterium
TAAACTCTTGCATCTTGCAAATGTAGTGGTGTAAATGTTGGAATGGGTTTGATTTATATTAAGTATGATTAGAGATAGAGGTTGGGTATAATATGTATTAAAAATCTAGTGAGGGCAATATAAAAATCATACTAGGGTTTAGCCTTGTCAGAGCTGTCTAAAAAACTCTGATAAAAAGAGCTTTCATTACAGTATCCATATTTTTGTGGAACATTGGTAATTTATTTTAATTGCTAATCCTACTAGCCTCTTACTAAAACCTTGGACAACCTAAAATCTTCGTTTCTCTGCCTGCGTTGCTGTATCTATTGCTATAAATCAAACTAAACTCTATAGCGCCTACGCCTTTGTTAGCAGCACTTAGGCCACTAATCGTATGGTCGTAGCTAAGCATAAATGTGGTATTTTTCCAGCGGTAGCCACTCATTACGATTAGTGCATCTCCTACACGCATATATAATCCTGTTAATAATTCATTTCTATCACTTCTATAAACCTCACCACCAGATACAAGGTTGGCATTAGTCATAAACCCTACTAATAACTCAGATGCTTTTTTCTGATAGGTGTAATAAGCCCTTGGAGAAATCATGAAATTTTTACTGGTTTTGTAGCTCATATCAAAATCAAAAATTGGTCGCAAACCTAAGCGATTGGTGCCCCCTAAAAAGGCTTCCTTGGGTTGATTTAAATGCAATACAGAAGCACCTATTTTATAATATATTTTTTCATTATTAAAATGCGCAAAGTTCATGCCTGCTTGCAAATCCAAATAATTTATGTTGCCAGAAATAATTTTTTCATTGCTAGGCAAATCATTATTGAAACTAAATTCATCCCATTGACTATCGAAGGTTAATCCACTTAAATCTATACTTCTAAATACGTATCCTACACCTGTACCAAAACTAATCATATTTTTTTCATCGGTAAGCACATGAAAGGCTGCATTTACTTGCGCCTTTGTCATTTTTAAACGACTGGCTCCGGCTTCATCATTCCAAAATGCACCACCTAATCCCCACCAAGCATTTTCGTTGTTTTTATTGCTTAGCCTATAATCTGTAAATGCACTTACTGTATTATATGGTACCGGAATATTTTGGTATTGATTGCGGTACTGCACACCTGCTCTGTAATCATCTTCCATTAAATGCGCAGTATTAGCAGGGTTTAGCAATATTGGTGCATTAAAAAATTGCGAAAAATGTATGCCTTGCGAAAAACTAATTTGTACAATAGAAGTAAAAAATAGTATGTTCAAAAAATGTTTCATTGTATAAAATTATTTTTTCAATTATTTAATTAGTGTAATACTGCCTTGTTTAGAATATGTACTATTATCTGTAAATGTTACGTTTAATAAATAGGCAAATGCATCTTGCTCTTGCAATTCGCCTTTGTATTTTCCATCCCATTTTGCATCTATATTGTTAGTACTATATACCAATTCTCCCCAACGGTTATATATTTTAAAAATCATTTCTTTAATACCATAACCTTTTACTTGCACATAATCATTAATGCCATCACCATTTGGTGAAAAACCTGTTGGAACATCTACAATATTTACTACCTCTGGGTGTATTGGTTGGCAAACTGTATTAGGGCAACCTTGTGCATTATATGCAGTTAAACACACAGTTAGATTTGCAGATTTATTATACAAATGCGTAGGATTTTCTAAGATGCTACTTGTGCCATCGCCAAAGTCCCATAAGTAGCTTACGGCTCCTGTACTTTGATTATTGAAACTTACAGATTTGTTAGGTGCTGGCGGATTTGGTAAATAATAAAATGCTGCAACCGGACTTGGGTAAATGGTAATGATTTGTTTGACAGAATCAACTTTATTACATGTAAGCGGATTGGTAACGTATAGCGTAACTGTATAAGTACCTACATTTAAAAATGTATACGTAGGTATAGCTGCTGTACTAGTAGCACCTGTACCAAAATTCCAAAGATAGGTGCCAGGATTTTTTGTGATATTATTAAACACCCATGTAAATGGCACACAGCCAGTATCTGGCATTATAAAATCTGCTTTGATTTGATTATCTATAAAAGAAACAACTTGCGTAAACACTTGCGGACTATTACAAGCTGTAGAATCTGTAATAGTTAAAGTAATAGTATAAGTGCCTGGCAAGGAGTAGGAATGCATTAAAGGATTTTGCACATTGGCTGTATTGCCATCACCCCAATTCCAAACAAATTTGGTCCAAGCAGCAGCACCTAGATACAATGTATTGATAACACTTGTATTATTGATAGAGACTGTATATGGACCACAAGTATCAATTTTTAAAGAAGTAAAATTACTAGTAATAGTAGGTTTTACATGTAGCACTTGCATGGCAGTATCAAACTTATTACAGCTATTAGGGTTTGCAATTATTAAGGTTACTGTATATGTTCCTGGCGTAGAATATGTATGTGTTGGTGTAGTTAATGTGCTTGTAGTAGCATCGCCGAAGTTCCAAGCATATATTGTAGCACCTACACTTGTATTTGTAAAAGTATGTGTAAATGGTGGACAAACTGTATCTGGCATTATAAAATCTGTACTAATTACATTATTTACAAAATTAACTGTTTTAGTAACTGTAACAGGGTTATTACAAGCATTAGTATCATTAATGGTAAGAGAAATATTATATACCCCTGTGCTTGTGTAAGGGTGAATGCCTGGATTAAATCCAGTAGATGTATTTCCATCGCCCCATGACCAAGTATATGTAGCAGATGGCGAGAAACCATTTGGCGTCATAGTACTAGCATTAATTACTTGCACTGTAAATGGATTACAACTATCTATTTTTACCACAGTAAAATTATTTTTTATAGAATCATTTTTTGCAATTACAGTTAAAAATGCTGTGTCTGTTGGCGCTACGCAACCACTAGAGTTATAAGCTACTAATTTTACAATATAGGTACCAGGATTAGAAAACGAATGTGTAGGTGTAGCTTGTGTAGTAGTGCCTGTGCCATCTCCAAAATCCCATAAATAACCTCCTGTAGCATTGGTACTACTATTACCAAACGAAACTACAAACGGGGTGCAGCCTATTGCATTTGGGGTTGCACTTGCTATAGCATTAGTACCAACAATTTGAAAATCTATTTTTACACTTGCCAAATTACAATTGCTACTTAAGTTGTTTGGCGAATAAACCCCAACTGTTGTAGGAAATACAATAGAAGCCGGAGTAGATGAGTTGCCACATCTTGCGCAAATTGCTTGATAAATTACGCCTTGCGGATCGAAGCGACTTGTGCCTCCATCTACATGTTCTCCAACACCTCCATTTTGCCCAAAGAAACTAGCATATAATAATGCCGAGTAATTCACATCAAATACTATAAAATAAAAATCGCTACCATCTGTAGTAGACTGCAGTGCATTAGCTGTAGTTGGCAATCCTGTGGTAGTTCCATTTTGTCCAGCAATAATAGGACCACCCCATCCACTAATATAAATATTGCCACATTTATCTACTAAAAAAGCATTTGGTGCAATATCTGTATTTAATGTGCTCCCTTTCCCAAACACAGTACTTACCAAATTGGCAGTCAATGTATTATTAATTTTACTTGCAAACTGGCTACTACCAGGATTGCTATATACGCCAGTGGTAGTTGGATAAGCGCCTAATGATTGACCCATGATATACACATTATTACTATCATCTGTTTGAATACCATAAACTTGATCGTAGGATGATGTGCCAATAAATGTACTTGCCACCAATGTATGGCCAACATTATTATACCTTCTTACCCAACCATCAATTGAACCGCCTTGAAAGGTTGTATGAATTGTACCAACAGTAGTTGGAAAATTAGAACTCATCGTACCACCCGCCACGTATAACTCATTATGATTTTTTTTATTGAGGCTTAATACATAAGCAGCATCATTGCCAGAACCTCCAATATAAGTAGACCATAATAATGCACTACAATTATTATTTAATTCGAATATAACACCATCTTGTAAGCCAGCGTTCGCAGATTGATTGGCACTTACTGTAGGAAAATTAGTACTACTACTAGCAGCAGCAATAAAAACATTGTTGTTACTATCTATTATTACTTCGCTGCGAGCATCATCACTATAATTATGCTTTAAATCTCCCAAAGTGTTTTCATCTGCATATAGGTTTACACCATCATCTGAAGTGCCTCCAATAAATGTACTTCCTATTAATGCTGTTCCATTCCAATTTAATTTCGTAACAAATAAATCGCCTCCACCATTTTGTGTATTATCATAGGCATTCGTTGTAGTTGGATAATTTGCAGAATAGGTTCTGCCTGCAATAACCAATTGACCAAGATAGTCTACAATTAAACTTTGAGGTTGATCATTATCAGAACCTCCTAAATATGTTGCATAAAGCAGTGTAGTACCAGTTGTATTAAATTTACTAATACTTGCATCATACCTAAATTGTAACAATCCCATTCCTCCTGTTCCACCGCCACCAAAAGTAGCCTGAAATGCTCCAGTGGTAACAGGATAGGTGCCAGAAAATGAGCTTCCAACAGGATATCCAACTATACCACCTGCATAAAAATTTCCTAAACTATCGTAGGTAGCTGTATAACCCCAGTTATCTGCTGTACTACCAGTAAATGTACAAAATACAACTGTAGGATCAATTACTAAATCGTATGCCGGGTTATAATTTTTACCTACGACAAAACTCATTTTATTTTTTTCTAATACATATTCGCATGGCACTTCTATTTTTTCATCATTAATGTATTGATAGGCATAAGGTACCATTTCTAAATTATCCCCAACACTGGTTTGAATAGACAAACATTTTTTGTGAATTTTAATATCATCAACACCTTCATATACAAAAGCTAAATCTTTGATATTGGCACCTGGATGCACAATATAATCGTACTTCATGTTTCCATTTTCGCTATACACATGGGCATCTATTTGTTGATACAAATTTTTATAATTTACATTCATTGCAGGATGTATACTATTTTTCCAACGGCTTTGATCATTGCCCAAGAAATAATTGTAATAATGAGATAAAGGTTTGGCATCGCTAATTCGCATTTCTGGATTAGGATTTACAAAATTCATTCTATAGGCGTGATACTTTAAGGTAACTGGTCCTGCAACTTGCCCATGGTGCTTTTTATGTGCTAATTCTCCATTGTCTTTATGGCTAAGTAGGTAGGTAAATCCTGTATTACTCAGAAAAAATTCACCACGTGGCGTAGTGCCTTTATAAGCAAAAGGTGCATCCCATTGTCCCTCGTTTCTTATAAATTCTATAGGCGAAATTAGCACTTGTGCAATTACAGTTTGTGCCACCAAAAAAGAGAACACTATGAAACATAAACTTTTCAATTTTATCATCATCAGACTAATTTTAATATATTTTCAAA
>CAIXQW010000184.1 GCA_903921675.1 uncultured bacterium
ATGGATGATGAAAAATGGAATCTCTACCTGCTCTCCATAATGATTTTTCTTCTATTGGAGAATAGTCTTCATTGCAATATCTGCTAGTTGCCATTATTGCAACTGAGTCATTTATAAAAATTAAGCTATCTAATTGGGCTGTTCGCACAAACCTAGTTGGTGCCACCCCTAAATTAGAATTGGGAATTGCCTCACATGTATAGGCATATACAAATTCAGCATCGTTACCACTATGGCTGCGATGCTGAATTAATTTTGTTTGTGCTTGTAAAAATATGCATCCAAAAAATGCAATTGTAAATATTATTTTATTCATTATGTAATTATTTAATGCCTAGATGCAATAAATAATTAATTCCATAATACTAATTTTTTACCAAATTCTAACTCTATCTATACTATCTCTATAATTTGTTTGTCCTTTTAATACATTAAATGCTTTGTACCATGCATCGCAGTTGCTCATTGGACCATTTACTCTTAAAAAAATAGGTGCATGCACATCTGTCAATAATTGAGAAGCTAATTTTTCATTGGTACGCACCTGCATCCAACCATAAGCATAGCCTAAA
The DNA here is from genome assembly GCA_903921675.1 of uncultured bacterium. Classification (GTDB taxonomy): domain Bacteria; phylum Bacteroidota; class Bacteroidia; order Chitinophagales; family Chitinophagaceae; genus CAIXQW01. The sequence continues at coordinate 573 of CAIXQW010000184.1, forward strand.
AAGAAGCGCTGTGCTGGAGTTAAGCCACCAATCATTTTATTTTCTTTGTATTGTTTGGTTTTGGTAAATGCATCAAAGCCAATTACCACTCCACCTAGGTCTGCAATGTTTTCGCCTAAAGATGCTTGCCCATTAGGATGTTTATTGCCAAGTACAGTATATGCATTAAACTGCGCAACTAGTTTATTAGCACGCTCCATAAATTTCTTTTCATCATCAGCACTCCACCAATTATTCAAATTACCTTTTTCATCAAATTGTCTGCCTTGGTCATCAAAACCATGTGTCAACTCGTGACCAATAGTACTTGCTCCTACATAGCCATACACCAATGCATCATCCAATTCATCATCGTTATAACCCGGTGCAGTAAACATAGCTGCTGGTAATACAATTTCATTGTTGCTTGGATTGTAATATGCATTATATGTTTGCGGCGTCATATCCCATTCCGTTCTATCTACAGGTTTACCCAACTTATTGATGTTTTCTGTATGTGCCCATTCATTTGCATTTAAAATATTTTGCGCATAATTAGTTCTACTAATATTCATTTTACTATAGTCTTTCCATTTATCTGGGTAACCAACTTTTTTAATGATGGTGTTTAATTTTACCATTGCTTTTGCTTTTGTACTATCACTCATCCAATCCAAATTTTTAATATGCTCGCGATAAGTTTCTACTATTTTTTCAGTTAAATCTACATAGCGTTGGCGAACTTTATCACTAAAATATTCCTTTACATATAATTGCCCCAATGCATCGCCTAAAGCACCTTCTTGCGCATCTAATACTCGCTTCCATCTTGGTCTTTGTTCTTTTACGCCATTAATTAATTTTGCATAAAAATTAAAATTCTCTTGGTCAAAATCATTACTTAAAAATGGCGCCATATTAGATATTAAGTGCCATTGCAAATATACTTTCCAATCCTCTATACTTGTTGTTTGAATAGCAGAAGCAAATGCTTTTACAAATTCTGGTTGCCCTATATTTAAACTATCTGTTGTGATATGCATACTTGCAAAATGTGCTTGCCAATCTATCCCTGGCGCTATTGTAGATAATTGCGCTACATTAACCTTATTGTAATTTTTTTGAGGGTCGCGCAATGCTTCTAGCTTTCTACTATTCTTTGCTAAAAAAGTTTCTAATGCAATAACTGCCTTTGCTTTAGTTGTAGCTGTTTTATCCAATTCTGGAAAAGCTAAGGCTAACATTTTTGCTATATGTGCAGGGTAGGCGTCTCTAATTTTTTTAGTTTGTTGGTCTGTATTAAAATAATAATCTCTATCTGGCAGAGACTGAATCCTTAGAGAGCATTTGGTTGACGCTAAAGTGCTTGCCTATATCGCGCAGGAATTCAATTGCACTTAGGGGTGAAGTCCAATCAAGATTGTTAACAACAATGGCCTTGTTTTTGGCTTCACTAAAATCTA
>CAIXQW010000185.1 GCA_903921675.1 uncultured bacterium
GTGTAGATCTACACTTGCTTTTTTTATTGGGTAATTTTTCTAAATTGAGAATTCTATAATTCTTATAAATACATTGACCTACTGAATTTAATAAACTACCATTACCTTTGCGTCTAATGATTCCATCTATAATTTTATTTGCAAGTGGTAATGGTAGCAATGCTATTACTATTCATCAAAAAGGCATAGCAACAAATAGCTATAAGGTAACATGCATTGTATGCAACAATCCTAAAGCAGGTATTTTGCAATATGCAGCTATGCACAATATACCTGTAGAAATGATTACCAAAAAACAATTTAGTGAGCCTGCCTTTTTACAAATTGTACAAGCCTATCATGCAAGCCTTTTGGTGCTGGCTGGTTTTTTGTGGATGGTGCCAAGCTATTTGATTCAAGCATTCGAGAATCGCATTATTAATATTCATCCGTCTTTATTGCCAAAGTATGGTGGAGAGGGTATGTATGGTATGCATGTGCACGAAGCAGTTGTGGCGCACAAAGAGGCGGAGTCTGGCATTACTATTCATTTAGTAAACGAAGAATACGATAAAGGCGAAGTTTTATTACAAAAAAAAGTAGATATTCTACCAAGTGATGCTGCAAGCGATGTTGCAAAAAAAGTTTTAGCATTAGAGCATCAATGGTTTTGGCAAGTGGTAGTGAGTCAATTAGAAAAATTGAATGATACAAAATAAAAAAATACAATGGCAAACAATAAAATAGCAATCGTAACCGGTGGTAATCGAGGCTTAGGCAAAAGCATGGCCTTGCACTTAGCAAAGCAAAATACTAATGTAGTAATTACCTACAATACTAATGAAGCAGAGGCTAATGCTACAGTAGCAGAAATAGAAAATACTGGAGGAAGTGCTTTGGCTTTGCAATTAAATATTGGCAATATTGCTTCTTTAGCAACCTTTGCGCAAGCAGTATCTGCAGCCATGCAACAAAAATGGAATGCCACACATTTTGATTTTTTAATCAATAATGCAGGTATTGGTGCTACCATTCCTTTTATGCAAGCTACAGAAGAGCAGTTTGATAATTTTATGAATGTGCATTTTAAAGGCGTTTATTTTCTAACACAAAAGCTAGTTCCATTGATGAATGATGGTGGAAGAATTATTAATATTTCATCTGGCACCACACGCTTTTGCAATCCTGGCTATAGCATTTATGCATCTATGAAAAGCGCTATTGAAACATTCAGCAGATACTTAGCTAAGGAGTTAAGCGAAAAAAGAATTGCTGTAAATGTAGTAGCACCTGGTGCTATAGAAACCGATTTTAATAATGCATTTGTGCGCAATAACCCTCAAGTAAAAAGTATGATAGCTGCCAACACTGCCATGGGCCGCACTGGTGTGCCAGAAGATATTGGTGGTATTGTAGCATTCTTATGCAGCCCAGAAGCTGGTTGGATTAATGCACAAAGGATAGAGGCTACAGGCGGTGTGTGGTTGTAAAGGAATTGAGTTTTATTTTTAAAAATAATTCTTACAAATATGGAGATAATATAATCTCTCCATATTTTTCTGATCTATTGAATGTTGAGAATGTTGAAATATGAAAATCTGTTATTGTATATTTGGTATAAATTATTCAATAACTCACTTTTCTTTTTTACCTTTCCTTTTCAAAATTTTTTATAATGAAAAAAATATTCATCCTCTGTTTTGTATTTGCACTTAGCATTACTGCCAATGCACAAAAATACAAATGGCAACAAGCCAGCGAAGCTGGCTACACTTACAAGTATGTAAGCAACGACCCAATGAACATTAGGTATTACACCCTAAAAAATGGCCTTACTGTAATACTAAGTGTAAACAAAGAAAAACCTCGCCTACAAACTTTGATAGCTACCAAAGCTGGTAGCAAAAGCGATCCTACAGATCACACAGGATTGGCGCATTACCTAGAGCATATGCTATTTAAGGGTACAGATAAATATGGCTCGCTAGATTGGGCTAAAGAGTCAGTATATCTAAACCAAATAGACGATTTGTACGAATACTACAACAGTATAAAAAATAACGATGCGCGCAAGGCAACATACAAAGTAATAGATAGCGTAAGTGGTTTGGCAGCTAAGTATGCCATTGCCAATGAATACGACAAAATGATGACCATGATTGGCGCGCAAGGTACAAACGCATTTACTAGCTTTGAGCAAACTGTGTATGTAAATGATATTCCAAACAACCAAATAGATAAATGGTTGACCATAGAAAGCGAAAGATTTCGCAACCCTGTGTTCCGTATTTTTCATACAGAGTTAGAAGCCGTTTACGAAGAAAAAAATCGTGGCTTAGATAATGATGGCGAAAAAGTATTTGAAACTTTGTTTGCAGAATTATTTAAAAAACACAACTATGGTTTGCAAACTACTATTGGTACTATCGAACATTTAAAAAGCCCGTCGCTAAAAGCTATTCGCGAATATTTTTACAAAAATTATGTGCCAAATAATATGGCGGTAATTATGGTAGGCGATATCAATCCAGACGAGTTGATTGCTAAAATAGATAAAGCATTTGGCTATATGCAACCAAAGCCTGTAGCTAAATATACCTTTGAACCAGAAGATCCAATTACATCTCCAATCATCAGAGAAGTAAAAGGACCAGAAAGCGAATCGCTAACTATGGCATTTCGTTTTCCGGGTGCAAGCAGCAAAGAAGCTACTATGTTAAACTTTATGAGCAGCATCCTTAGCAATGGTAATGCAGGATTGATGGATTTGAATTTGGTAAAAAAGCAAGAAGTGTTAGAAGCAAGTGCTGGTGCTTATACATTAAAAGATTACAGTGTATTATTTATAGATGGTAAAGCAAAAGAAGGCCAACAGTTAGAAGAAGTAAAAGATAAAATTTTAGCGCAAATCCAATTGCTAAAAGATGGAAAATTTGATAATGATTTATTAGTGTCTATCATCAACAATTATAAAAAATCTTTGATACAAACTAGAGAGAGTAACGGAGGTAGAGCATACTCTGCGCTAGATGCCTTTTGTAGCAATGTAAACTGGGAAGAAAGTTGCCAACAGCTAGATGATATGAGCAAGCTGACAAAAAAAGACATTCAAGATTTTTGTAAAAAATGGTTGAATAATAACTACGTATGCATCTACAAAAGAATTGGTAAAGAGGAAGTAACAAAAGTAGATAAACCACCTATCACTCCTGTAGAAGTAAATAGAAATGCACAAAGCGAATTTGTAAGCAACATCAACAAAATGCCTGCAACTGCAATGACGCCTGTGTATTTAGATTTTAATAAAGACATAGCTAAAGGCACATTTAAAGATGTAGAAGTATTGAGTGTAAAAAACACTACCAATAATTTATACAGCATGTACTACTATTTAGATATTGGCGAATGGCATAATAAATTATTGCCAATAGCTGTAGAGTATTTGCAATATTTAGGCACCACCAAAATGAATGCAGATGCAGTAAGTAAAGCTTTTTACAAAACAGCTAGCGAGTTTGGCGTAAGTAGCAATCAAGAAGAAACGTATGTGTACTTAAATGGCTTGCAAGAAAACATGAGCGCAGATGTTACTTTGTTTGAAACATTATTAAAAAATTGTGTAGCAGATGATGGCGCATTAAAAGAAATGATTGCAGGCATGAAGAAAAAACGCGAAGATGAAAAATTGAATAAAAATATTATTCGTCAAGGCTTGAGTGCTTATGCTAGATACGGTGCAGATAATCCATTCAACTATGGATTGAGCAACGAAGAAATGGATAATATAAAAACAGCAGATTTAATTAACTTATTACACAATCTTACATCTTACAAACACAAAGTATTGTATTATGGTCCGCTAGAAAATAAAGCATTTATAGCTGCACTTACACCATTGCACAACCTACCTGCAAGCTATTTGCCTACGCCAGCTGTGCATCAATTTACATTTCAAAATACAGCTACTGGCAATGTATTATTTGCCGACTATGATATGGTGCAAGCAGAATTGCTTTGGGCAAAAAATGGTAGCCAATACGATGTCAATAAAACACCAGTTATTAATTTATTCAACGAATATTTTGGTGGTAGCATGAGTGGTGTGGTGTTTCAAGATATTCGCGAAAGTAAGGCGCTAGCATATAGTACTTATGCAGCGTATAATGCACCTGCAAAAAAAGCAGATCCATTTAGCATGGTGGGTTACGTAGGCTGCCAAAGCGATAAAATGAAAGAAGGAATTTCTGCAATGAATAACTTATTAAACAACTTGCCAGAAAGCGACAAAATGTTCGACCAAGCAAAGCAAGCTATTAAAAATAATATTAGCACTACTCGCATTACTAAAGCAAGTATTATTTTTAGTTATTTAAATGCACAAAAGAAAGGATTAGATTTTGATGCTCGCAAAATGGTGTATGACCAAGTGCCTAACTTAAGTTTTACAGATGTAAATACATTTTTTAAAAAGAACATTGCCAACCAAGCATACACGCTTTGCGTATTGGGTAGCGATGCCAAAATGAGTTGGGACGAATTGAACAAATTTGGAAGCGTAAAAAAACTAAGTTTAAAAGAAGTATTTGGCTATTAATAGCATAATTACTTTTCTACCATATAAAAAGGATTCGCAGCAATGTGAATCTTTTTTTTATTAAAAATAATTTTTCTATTGTTCACTAATTAGTTACCTTTTGTTGTGGAAAGAAAAATAATTACTTATAGTGAATATTTTGAAACATTCTATGATAATCAATCTTCTGAGCTACAAGAAAAAATTGATTGGGTTTTAGAAATAGTAAAATCTGTAGAAAAAGTTTCAAGAAAAATTTTTGCATATTTAGAAAACACAGATGGCATTTATGAAATACGAATAGAATTTGAAAGTAACATTTATAGAATACTTTTCTTTTTTGATAAAAGAAATTTAGTTGTTTTAATAAATGCATTTACTAAGAAAACACAAAAGACACCTCTTAAAGAAATTACAAAAGCAGAAAAATTAAAAAATCAATATTTTATTGATAAACAAATTATTGAAAATGAAAAACGAGAAAAAAATAAGTAAAAATAAGATAGCTGATTGGAGTGATAAAATGGATACCAAGTATGGTAAACAAGGTTCTGAAACCAGAACAAACTTTGAAACTAAAGCGCAAGCATTTTATATTGGTGAACTTTTGAAAGAAGGTAGAAAACAGGCTAAACTTACACAAAAACAAATGGCTGAAAAAACTGGCACTAAAAAAAGCTATATTTCTAGAGTAGAGAATGGGCATGCAGATATTCAACTTTCTACACTTTACAAATTAATTGAAATGGGTTTGAATAAAAAACTAAAATTAGCAATTACTTAAATTGAAAAAATGGGCAAAGCCCACAACATATTACTCACAAAGGTATAGCCTTTGGAGAGCAATACTTGGGAAAGCAAGATTAAACAACTACTGCCAAATAGCCCATCTTGCATTTACAAAACCGCTTCTACCTGGTGATACATTTTGTTGGCCATTGCCACCATGTATGCTAGTATTGGCATTGCCTTTTACAGCTACAGATGTAATGCCAAAAATATTGCGCATACCAACTTGCACTTGCAATTTATTATTGAAAAACTGTTTGCTAATATTGATATCTGCCAAATGCATTGGTGGCAAATAAGCATTATACGTTGCGTCTCTACCAATGGTGCTTAAACCGAGTATGGCTTGCTTGCCTATATATCTGTAATTAAAATTGATGGCTGCTTTGTATTTGCTAATTGGATAATTGGTAGTGTACAACAATTCTACATTATTAAATCCTCTGCCACTATCTGCTGTAAGTATAGAGTTGATAGATACGCCAATATTGTTTCTCCATTTTTTATATTGCAGCTGCACATTAGTTTCGTTGCAAATGTTTTTATAATTATCTACATTGGCATATTGGTACATGTTTCTGGCTACATCTACCGCTGCCAAACTTATTTGATTGCTAATGATATTATAGAAAGTGCTATTGCCAATTTTTATTTTCCAATCGTCTGTATTTTTTATTGGCGCATCTACATGCAATTGCAACTGATGGCTTTTTTCTGGTAGCAAAGAATCGTTGCCAGTTATATTATGATTGATGTCTACAAAGTTTAAGTACAATTCCTTTAGGCTTGGTGCTCTAAAACCTCTTGCATAGCTAGCGCGCAATATTACTTGCTTTGACAATGCCCAACGCAAATTAAAGGATGGTGTAATTGGCGCTTTGTAAAATGTATTATTAGCTACACGCACTGCTGGTTGCAGGCTTAATTTTTTATTGACCACCATTGGCACAGATATATAACTTGCAAAATCTAAAACAGTTTTTGTGTTATTCATTAATTTATTGCTTGAGCCTGTTTGTGCGCTTATTTCGTAGCCTACCATAAAAGAAGCTTGGTTGCTTTTTTTAGCATGGTAAAATCCTCTAAAGTTATAATCTACAAATACACTAGTATCTTGGTCGCCTGCATTATGCGTTAGTTGGGTGGTTTGTGCTATTAAATCTTTTGCATATCTATTTTTGATGCGCGAATAATAAGATACATTATTGCTGAAAGTTAATTTGCGAGTACTATCTATTTCCATATCTGCAATAAATGTATTGGCTATGCGTTTTGTTTTGTAATACTCATCTATACCATAAGCACCAAAGGCATCTACATTTGGTGTACCACGATTCAGTATAGTTTCAAACATAGCACTTGGTGTGTAAATAAATTTTCCTTTGCTAGTAGCATAGGTGTAGTTAGCATCTAGCGTGTATTGATCTTTGGGTTTCCAAAGTTGCGCTCTATTAAAGGTGTCTGTAAATAAATATCCTCCAAAAAAATTGCGTGCTATATTAGTACTAAAGCTGTGGCGTTTTTTAGCCATGCCAAAGCTAATATTGTTGTTGATTTTATTATTGCTTTCTGCATAAGCTTGCAGCTCCAATCTTTTATTATCTGTATTGGTTTTGGTAATAATATTAATAACACCGCCTAAGGCATCTGTACCATATAGCACACTCATTGGTCCTTTGATAATTTCTATGCGCTCTACATTGGCTACATTTATTTGGCTAATATCTATATTGCCATTTTCTCTGCCATTCATAGGCACACCATTCAATAATATTTTTATGTTTTGCCCACCAATGCCTTGCATATTGATAGACGAGCCAAGTATATTATCGTTTTGTTTGAAAAAATTATTTTGCGTAGCTAATGCATCTCCTAAATTATTAGCTGCTTGCTGCCGCAGTGTAGCAGCATTTATTACATTTATTTTGTAAATACTTTTTTCGGCAAGTACATGTTTAGCTTGGCCTGTTACCACAATATCCTGCAATTGTGTGTTTCTTCTTTCTAATACAATCGTAATAAATTTTGTAGCACCTACTTCTATATTATACTTGGTATCGTAGCCTGCAGCTTCTAAAGAAAACATACAGTTTTTAAATGCCATTGGCACTGTTACATTTCCATTGCTATCGCTGCTAAATTGTGTAAATTTATTGGCACAATATGCATTTACTTTTGCAATTGCAATTGGTTCTTGATTGTCTTCAGCTTGTATTTTAAAATACAAAAAATCTTGCTGTGCCATAGCGCAGATGCAATACATCAAAAGGCTACAACATAGCAAGATTTTTTTCATTGTTTTA
>CAIXQW010000186.1 GCA_903921675.1 uncultured bacterium
AAATAAAAATGATAAAAAATATATTAGTTATTTTAACACTCTTGGTTATCTCTATTAACTCATTTGCTCAAGACTCAAACGATAAACCAAAAAATTCATCTAATAAGATGGTAAATAAAATCAAAACTTCATTATCTAAAAAGAAATTTCTCGAAATTCAAGAAGAAGATAATCAAGAAGTGGATACACTTAATGAGGTAACATTACCGAAGGGACCTTTAAATAATTCAGCAATAACAACCTCAAATAAAAAAAGAAAAGTTGGTAGGAAGCCAGAATCTCTGATTAGTTGGGGTATAGGCAGTGGTAATGCCGGCTTATTTGAGCTTACAGCTGGGTATAAATTAGATAAATATGAATTGGGGTTAAAATTATATAATTCCCAATTCTTTTACTTTGCTCACACTAATTATTGGGGACCATATGCGAAGTATTATTTTACTCCATTTCCATTAAATTCTTACTTAAATTTAAATTCTAATACTTATATAGTTGCTTCTATTGGGAAAATAACACCCCAACAAACCGAATATACAATATATGATAGTTGGGGAGTACCAGGAGTAGTTGACCCTCCATTTAAATCAATCCTTGGTGGATACTTGGGATTGGGAGGTGAAGTAGGTTATAAAAGATTTAAATCTACATTAGAGATCGGGCTTGGCAGAATGCCAAATATTTACAAAACAATAGGTGCCGCCTTTCCAGACTTGTATAATAGTGATTATGCTAGCGGCAACACAGCTAAATGCTTTACATCAACGTATTATTTTTCATATGGCTTGGTATATTCATTTTAAATAATATTTTATTGAGCTCAGAAATAATACCAAAAATGTAATTAACATTGTTGCAAAATCAAAATCTGTTGAAAAATGGACTTGTGAACCTAAATATTATTTAGAAGAGGACAAAAAGTATCCAATTAAAGCAACGAATAATTTAAAATAAAACACCTTGAAAAGGTTTGGTTTTAAACCAAGCCTTTTTTATTCTGCATATATTAAAAAAGGAGTTGAAAATTATTTTCAACTCCTTTTTAGTTTATAGCTCTTCATTAAAATACACTTTATAATACTTTCCTTTTTCATCATTGCCGCGCTCTATCAAATCCTCGTTGCTATGCACATAAATATGAAAATTTTTATCTAGCTTAATAATGCTTCTAAACTTTTTTCGTTGAAACTGAATGGCATCTTTCGAAGCTGCAAACGTATCTTGTAGCTGCACATCATTGTCGGATACATACACTTGCAGGCTTGCTTTATAATTGTCTTGATGTTCTGGTTCTGCCAATTGTTGGCTAATAAAATCATCTATTTGCACAGCGTCATTATTTTCTATCATGTAATCCATAGAATTTCTAATCAAATCTATTTTTTCTTTTTTAGAAAATTGTTCACTAGGTAATTCATTTGTTACAAAATCTCTGAAAGTATTTAATAATACATTGGTTTGCCTAAATTCATCTGTACGCGCCTTGCATTGCAGATAATATTTATCCCAATAATTTGTCTCACCAATTAGTTTTTCAAATGGATATACATAAAACCCTTCTTGGTAATCGTCGTTTAATATCAAACAAGCCTTTTCTATATTTTTACTTGTAATACCTTTATCAAATAATAATTCAAAACTTTGGCTCAGTGCATTTACTTTAATAAATTTTGTGGCAGCATTTAATTTAATAATTACTAATCCATTCGTTATACCGGCTTCTGTGGTAATATTATCTAGTAGCATATAAAATACCTCGCCAGATTTAATAGCATGGTTGCTAGATAATCTATACAGCCATTGTGTCATTTCTTTACTTACAGTAGCCAATTCATTTGGGTTAGCAAATACATCAGATACATAGCCATACATTAAATTTTCTTGCAAATTATCTGCATGTGTAAATTGATGCGCTTGCATGGTAGCCTGAAATGGCTTGCATAATATTTTTTTTACATCAGTACTTTCTTGCTCTGTAAGCATTACTTCTGCTTTCGAAAAAAAACAATTTTCCTCTGCTTGCGCATTGCCCAATAAATGCACAATACATCCTGTAATTTCTGCTGTTTTAAAATCTATCATCCAATTGTTTTTGTTGTTTTAAAAATGGCAGCAAATATACAAATTGGATAGCAATGCATGGTATTATATATATTTGCATGCTATGAAGTTTAGTATTGTCATTCCTACATGGAATAATTTGGCTTTTGTGCAATGCTGTGTAGATAGTATAGTAAAACACTCTGCAGCAGCGCACCAAATTATTTTGCATATTAATGATGGTGCAGATGGTACACTGCAATGGGCAATAGCTAGAGGTTTGCATTACACACATAGTTCCGAAAATATAGGCATCTGCAACGCCGTAAATCTTGCAGCTAGTAAGGCGCAGTATGGTTATATCATGTATATGAACGACGATATGTACTGTCTGCCAAACTGGGATAGTTATTTGATAGATGAGATACAGCAAATACAAGAAAAATATTTTATGCTAAGTGCTACAATGATAGAACCAACAGCTACCAATAATGCATGTGTATTGGTAAAAAATGTTGGGCAATCGCCTAGTGCATTTCAAGAGCAAGAATTGCTAAGTGCATTTACTACTATGCATAAAGAAAATTGGAGTGGTGCTTTTTGGCCGCCTAATATTGTGCCAATTGCATTGTGGCATGCAGTAGGTGGCTTTAGCGAAGAGTTTAGCCCTGGTATGAGCAGCGATGATGATTTTGTGCGCAAATGTTGGCAAGCAGGATGTAGGATATTTTATGGCGTAGGCAAAAGTAAGGTGTATCATTTTCAGGGAAAAAGCACACAGCGCATTACAAAAAATAATGGCAGAAAACAATATTTACAAAAGTGGGGAATTACACAATCCTCTTTTCGGCAATATTATTTGCGATTAGGCAAGGATTGTACAATGCCATTACAAGCACCTCATTTTATTATTCGTTTTTTATTGCAAGTAAAAGGTGCTTTAAAAAAATAATCCCAATACTGCATGTATCGGGATTAAAGTATTATTATCGATCATTATTATTTATTCATATTCCACAAATCGTATCTGGCTTGATTGTGTCTTAAATTCCATACGATAGCGCCTGTAACTAAATAATTTTCTGCTTTAAACCTTGTGCCATTTCCTGTTTGAGGAGTTTTGGTATTCGTTTCGTTTACAAAATAATTAAATCCTAAACGGTAGCGCATTATTTTTCCGCCATTAAATTGAAAATAGGCTTCGTTGCAACTACTACCGTATCCGCCTTTCCAAGCCATTGGTACAGGATTAAAGTTAAACGCAAATGGTTGGGTTAATACTTTACGCAACTCTGTATTAGTTAATTCGTAGCTATGGAAATAAGCTTGTTTTGTGCCGCCAAAAGTAATACCACCTAAATCTAAATTCAAACCAAAATCTATTCCTCTTTTTATATGTACTTGCAATGCTAAATAAGAATTTAGCATAATACTATTTATTTTATCAAAATACAAACTATCTGTCCCCCCTTTTAATTGCGAAACTAAAGTTTGATCACTTGTTTGATACTCGCGTTGTTTGCCAAAAAAATTAAATTGACGCAAACCTATTCCTATACTAAAACGTTGTCTGTTTCTGCCGATACCCCACATGTAATGTGTGCTTGCACCTACGGCCCAATATTTACCATCATACACGCCATTTTGGTAGCTAAATGCAGCCTCGGCTGTTTTACGTTTGATAGCCCCTTTCATTCTTTGTGCAGATGCGTTTTGCATCACACAGCAACAAAATAATATAATTAGTAAATTCTTTATCATTAGCTTACTTTTAATCGTATAAAATTAATTTTATCATGCAATAATAACAAATATTTTTGCTGTTTTTGCACGAAAACCAAAAAACAAGCTAAATTCATACATGACAAAGCAAGAAAGATTTGATATCATATTGGGCTATTTGGAGAAAAACATAGCAAATGCCGAAACAGAATTACTATATGACAATCCTTTTCAGTTATTGGTAGCAGTGATTTTGAGTGCGCAGTGCACAGATAAAAGAGTAAATTTAACTACACCTGCTATTTTTAAAAAATACCCAACACCGCAATTAATGGCAGCAGCCGATACAGATGAATTATTTGCAATTATTCGCAGTATTAGCTATCCAAACAATAAAACCAAGCATTTAATAGGCATGGCAAAGCTATTGGTAGAGAAATGGAATGGGGAAGTGCCAATGACTGTAGATGAGTTGGTGCTATTACCTGGTGTAGGCAGAAAAACTGCTAATGTAATAACTAGTGTGATAGACGAACAGCCAAATATGGCAGTAGATACGCATGTGTTTAGAGTAAGTAAAAGGCTTGGATTGATTTTGCAAAAAACCACTACACCGCTAAGTGCCGAAAAACAATTGATTCGCTTTATTCCAGAAGCACAGGTGCATAAGGCGCATCATTGGCTGATATTACATGGCAGATACACTTGCTTAGCTCGGAATCCTAAATGCGAAGCTTGTGGCCTAACAGAGGTCTGCTTGTGGTGGAAAAAGAATAAATTATAGACAACTCTACTTCCTATTGTTGAACACATCTTATTCTCCTTGTTTAATTTTCTCTTTTTTTTCTTAACAATACTTTAGATGTGCTTCCAAGCGCTGTAGCACTATATTTGCAAAGTACAATTTATGATGCTACCCAAATTATATAGTAAAATAGTATTGGTAACAATTTTGTGTTGCTTAAGCTGTGTGTATGCAAATGCGCAATTCAGATTAACGGGAAAAGTATTTGGTAGTGGTGAAACAAAAACGCCACTAGCCCATGTAGCCGTAATGAATAAAACAGCTAATGACATGACTTACAGTGATGACAATGGTGCATACACTATTACTGTATATGCTGGAGATACTTTAGAGTTTGACCAGCTTGGCTACTTTAGTTATAAATATTTTGTAGGAAAAATTACTGGACCATTAAGTAAAAATATTATTTTATCGCAAAAGAAAAATGTGATAGAAGGTGTAATAGTAGATGGTAGAACACAGTATCAGCGCGATTCATTAGCCCGCGAAAAAAGATACGACAAAGCATTGGGTTACGAGCAAACAGCAACGATTATGAGCCCAGTAACCAGCTTGTATCAGCAGTTTAGCAAAAAATATAAAGACTTGCGTAAGTTTCAGCATCAGTATGCAGATATGGAGCAACAAAAGTTTATTGACACTAAGTATACTTACGATGTAGTAACTGAAATTACTAAATTAACTGGCGATTCTGCGGCTTATTTTATGAATACTTATCCGATGGAATATAATTTTGCGCGCACTAGCGGTGCTTTAGAAATTAAGCTATGGATTAAACATAATTTTAAAGAGTACATTAGTAAACCATTTTCCTCTACCGCTATCCAATCGGATAGTTTACAATTGGAGAAGAAATAATATCTTTGTGCAAGTAATATGTCATTCGCACAAATAGCTTCCATACACGTTCCTGCAGGAAAAAAAATATATTTCGCTAGCGATTTTCATTTAGGTATTCCAGATGCGGCTACAAGTTTGCAACGCGAAAAATTAATTTGCCGCTGGTTGGAGGAATGTAGTAAAGATGCGCATCATATTTTTTTATTAGGTGATTTGTTTGATGCATGGTTAGAAGGCAATAAAGTAGTACCAAAAGGATTCACGCGTTTTTTAGGAAAATTAGCCACTATGGTAGATAATGGCATTGGCATTACCGCATTTACTGGCAATCACGATTTATGGATGTATGGCTATTTTGAAGCCGAGTTGAACATCCCTGTGTATCATCATCCAATAAAAATTGAAATCAACAATAAATTGTTTTTACTGGGGCATGGCGACGGCTTAGGCCCAGGCGACCTAAAATATAAATTTTTAAAGCAATTTTTAAACAACAAAATTTGCCAATGGTTGTACCGCCGTATTCATCCAGATACTGGCGTAAGCATTGCGCAATTTTTTAGCGAAAAAGGATTAGACAAAAAAGAAGAAAACGAATTATTCCTTGGCGAGGACAAAGAATACTTAATACAATTTTGCAAACAATACATACTGCAAGAGCATATCGATTATTTTTTGTTTGGCCATCGGCACTACAAAATGGAATATAAAGTAAATGCTACTAGCACATATTTTAATTTAGGTGATTGGCTACGTTATAATAGCTATGTGGTATTTGATGGGGTGGCGTGTAAGTTGGAAGTGTATGAGGGGTAAGGCTATTTATAAATAATACTAGTGCCTTCGTCTTCAAACTCAAAAATTACTTCTTTTAATTCTGCTAATGCTTTTTGCACTGCTACTTGTTTTTCTAATGGTACATAAAATACAAAGAACCCACCGCCTCCTGCACCAAGTAATTTGCCACCTAAAGCACCGGCATTCATTGCTCTGTCATAAATATCATCAAGATGCGCATTAGAAATTGTAGTAGATAATTTTTTCTTAGTAAGCCAAGCTTGGTGCAATAGAGTACCAAAGTTGTCGATGTTGGCTTCGTCGTTATTGATAATTTCTATTCCTTTTTCAACCATTTCATGTATATGGCCAAGCTCTACATTTACTTTCTTTTCTTGTGTATTTTGTATTTGCTCTTTTAAAATATCTGATGCAAAGCGCGATACGCCAGTGTAAAACATCAATAAATTACTTTGCAGTGCCAGTACTCTTCTATTGTTAAATTTTAGTGGTATTACTTCCAAATTATCTTTGGTAAAGGTCATATGATTGAATCCACCAAAGGCAGCTGCTAATTGATCTTGTACCCCAACTCTTTCTTTTAGAATCACTTGCTCTACTTCAATTGCTTGCAAGGCTAACTCCTTTTTGCTTAAGTTTCTGCCAAATAAAGTATGCATAGCATTTAAAATGCCTACTGTAAAACTACTAGAAGAGCCAATGCCTGTTTTTGCTGGTAAATCTGAAAAAATATTAATTTCTAATCCTTCAGTAATGTTTAAAAGCTTAATTACTTCGCGCACTACTGGGTGTTGAATTTCTTCTACATCATTACAAAACTCTAATTTGCTATAAGAAATTCTGTATTTATAATCGTTGATTAAAGGTGTAATTTTTACAGTTACATAAATATAATGATTGATAGTAGTAGATACTACACTGCCACCAAAGGTGTGAAAGTAATCTGGATAATCTGTACCACCGCCAAAAAAAGAAACACGAAAAGGAGTTTTAGATATAATCATAGGTTCTGGCCTTCAGTTGTTATAATTGATTTTAATTGATTTTTAAATTCAGGAATAATTTGTACAACTACTCCCCATACGGCTCTATTATCTACACCTATATAGTCATGAATTAATTTGTCACGCATTCCAGCAATTTTTCTCCATTCTATAAAGGCATATTTGTTTTTAAAGTCTGATGATATCTGTTTTGAAGCTTCGCCTATTACCTCAAAATTACGGATAACTGCATCTTGTATTAATGTGTTTTCTAAAAAATCAGATTCTGTTATATTAGTTGTATATTCTATTATTTTTAAAACAAAATCCAAAATGTGATTGATATAAATTAAGTCATTTTTTTTCATTACAATAAATTAATTAAATCTTTTTGGATATAAGGCATTAATTGATGTGGTACAGATTGTAAGGTTA
>CAIXQW010000187.1 GCA_903921675.1 uncultured bacterium
CCATGCAATTGTTTTAGTTCTTACACCATTATTTGTAGTTACTCCGCTATCATCCACCTGTATTCTATATCCGCCTAATACTTGATTTTCTATCATTAGCATAAATACTAATAGTATTGCACTTATAAAAAATCCAATTGCTGTAATTGTAAAGTGGTATCTTAAAAAATGTAAGCCTCCCATAGTAACAAAGGCGGCTTCTAACACTCTAAACAACTTATTGTTTTGTAAAATAATGAAAGTGTTCTTTCTGAAAAATGCAACAAACAAAATAGCAATAGCAGTTGGTAATCCAGTGTACAATTGCATACTTGTATTGGGTAGGTCTGAAAAGCCTCTTAAGCCGTATACCAATACCAGCAAGCCTGCCATGATGTGCAGAGCATGTAATTGCCTTAGGCGCTTGGGTAAGTTTTCTATGATAATATCAAATGTGTACATTCTAACTATTGTAGCTTCTCATCATTAAGTTGCACATCTTGTACAATACTCTTGCGCCTACCAAAGCATCAATGTTGGCCTGCTTATTATCGCCAGTGCTGACTTCATTTAGGTCGAATGCAATAATTTTTTTACCACTTGCTAATATGCAATTGAATAAATAATAAATTTGTTCTGTTTCAAACCCTCCAGGTACAGGAGTACCAGTATTTGGGCATAACTTAGGGTCCAAGCCGTCAATATCAAAGCTGATATAAACATTAGTAGGCAATTGGTTTACAATATCATCGCAAATATTTTTCCATGTATCGCCGTTATATTGGCGCCGTTTTATTTCATGGTCGAAATAAGTAGTGATTCTATTTGGATTTTGATTGATGAATAAAATTTCTTCATCGCAATAATCTCGTATCCCAACTTGTACCAGTTTTTTTAATTGAGGCACTTGTTGCATTGCATTGTACATAATACTTGCATGGCTATAAGTAAACCCTTCAAATGCAGTTCTAAGGTCGGCATGGGCATCTATTTGCAATATTCCGAAATCGCCAAAATGCTCACCTACAGCCTGAAAAAATCCAAGTGGTGTGCTATGGTCGCCCCCTAGCAAAGCCACATGTTTGCCTTGTTTTAATAAGGCTAAAGTAGTTGCTTTAATTGTATCTCTAAGCCATGCTCCAGCTTCATTGATGTCTTCTAATTTATTACATAGCTGCTTATGCTCGTTAGTAGAACCTCCTTCCATCAAATTGCTAATAATTAGCTCAGCGCAATGACGTAAATAATCGTTTTTATTTAAAATTTCTGTATTAATATCTTGCATAAAATATCCTTTCTTCCACATATCTACCGCATCTGCATCATATAAATCTATTTGTTTACTAGCTTCTGCAATTTTTTCAGATGCGCGGCTTGTACCGAGTCGGTAACTAACTGTTACTTCCCAAGGTATAGGTAATATTACAAGAGCTGCATTGTCTTGTGTAAAAGGTAATCCAAATATGCCATTGCTATCGCTTGCTACATCATTAGGATTGAAGTTGATGATATGTTCCATCATTTAAATAAAATAAGTGGACAAAATTAGTGAAATAGCAAATGCAAATTTCACATATTTTGCAAAACCGATAAATATTACTTTTTTGTATTTTAACGATATTATAATTTTAGAATAGAGGCAATGGTATATTTTTGCTATCATGAAAAAATTAATTGCTAGTATTTTATTTTTTGGCGCTATATTACAAGCAAATGCACAAACACCATGGACTTTTTCTAGCGGTTTTGGTGTTTTAATAGGCCCATCAAAAACAGTAAATGTCAATCAAATCAAATCTTTTCCTGTTGCTCCTGATACAAATGTTGTACAATATAGAAAATCTGCATTTGGTGCAAATTTATTTATGTATCCAAAATATCATTTTGTAGAAAAGCCATCATCATCTAAAAGCAAGTATAAACGCAGTAAAAAAGAAGATGAAAAACCATTCGATTTTTCTATTGGTGCGCCATTTATGTTAGGGTTGGGCTTCGGCGGTGGTTTTGGAGGAGGCGGGACTAGTTTTATGTATTCATTATCTATAAATGGAGATATTAATTTTGGCGGTTGCAAAGCAAATAGCGATCAAGTTGCTGGTGGCTATATTGGTGTAGGATTAGGCATTGCAAATACTAGTAATATTTCTGTAAGTCCGCCAACTTATTTAGATGCTAGTTATTATAAGCCTAGTTATTCAACTATAGAAGATTATTACAGTCCTGATTATAAAATTAGCGCATTAGGCTTTGGTCCTAATATACATGGTGGATTTGAGTTTGGTGCAAGTACAAACAGAAAGTTTGGTGCAATGGTGGCCTATCAGCCAGCTATTAATAAAGATGGAATAAATTATATTACTATTGGATTGCAAATTCCATTAGGTAATGGAATGTATTTTTAAACTAATTTTAATTGGTTTTTTAAATAATGTCAATTTTATAATGGGCCTTATTTAATTTTAATTTTGAGAGAATAGCTTTATATTTA
>CAIXQW010000188.1 GCA_903921675.1 uncultured bacterium
AAAATAAATAATAATAAATACATGTTTTATCGGCAATGCCATTTTCTTTTAGGCGTAAAATAATAAACAAATCAGAAGCATTAAACAATGCAAATAGGCCAAACACCAACAACAACTTTTTATAGTGGGCACTAGCCTTTTTATAAAAAGCAAATGGGTTGGTAATGCGCAAGCGAAATGCTTCTCCACCTGCAGTTTTATTTTCTTTTAAAAAAAACAAAAAAAACAAACCAATGGCAGATGGTATAACGCCTACCAAAAATATTTGCTGGAAAGTAAATGCATAACCCATCAATGTAATAGCAAGCAATGGACCAAGCACAGCACCTAATGTGTCTGCGCTTCTATGAAAACCATATACCGCCCCTCTTGTTTGTGATGTGCAATTATCTGCAAGCATGGCATCGCGTGCTGGTGTGCGCAAGCCCTTACCAAATCTATCTATACTGCGCGATGCCAATACACCTACCCAGCCAGTGGTAATGCCAAGCAAGCCTTTGCCAATGCCACTAATGCCATAGCCAAAAAGTACAAATGGTTTTCTTACTTTGGCATCATCGCTCCAAGTGCCACTAAGCCATTTCATTGCTGCGCTAATAATTTCTGCAAGGCCTTCTATAAAACCCATCAAAGCAGGTGCTGCACCCATTTGCGCCATAAACAATGGCAAAATGGGTAGCATCAATTCGCTACTAATATCGTTTAGCAAGCTTACTAGCGATAAAAGTAAAATGGTGCGTGTGATGTATTTTGGTAAAGCCATTGATTGTGTTTGCTTTTTAAATTGGAATAGATGCAACTGCTGCTGCTACATCAAAGCGTTCTACCTTTGGCAAAGATGCTGCTACTAATGCATAGGAGTCTAGTATCCATTGTTTGATTAATTTATCGCTGATGCTACCATCTATCATTACGCTGTTCCAATGTACTTTGCTCATGTGGTAGCCAGGGATTACACAGCTATATTGCTCGCGTAGCTGAATAGCTTTTTCGGGATTGCATTTTAGATTAATACTATCAAAAGTATCTACACCTGTTAATGCAAACATTTTATTTTTTACTTTAAATACCAAGGTATCTCCACCAAATGGAAAGCCTTCTGTAACAAAAGGCAGTTGCAAACAAAAGCCGTAAAATTCTTCTATATTCATCAAATGATTTTTACATTTACAAACTTAAGCAATTAAAAATGAAATTAGTTTATATAGCCATTGGTGCATTGATAGGATATTATTTATTTAAAAAACTATTAATTAATAATGCCGACTACAAAGGCTTAATGAGCCGTGGCGCCATTATTATAGATGTACGCACCCCGCAAGAGTACGACAATGGGCATATACAAGGCAGCATGAATATTCCGCTGAATGTAGTACCGCAAAATATAGAAAGACTAAAGGCAAAAAATGTACCCATCATTTGTGTATGTGCTAGTGGCATGCGCAGCGGTAGTGCTAGTAGCATGCTAAAAAAAGCAGGCATAGAAAGTTATAATGGGGGCAATTGGAGCGCGTTGAATAATAAGATTTAAAGGCAGATTTGCTAACTGGCATTAATACCTATAAATTTGTATTTAATGCATGTAGCAGTTTAAATACACAACATTTTTGTACACATAAAAACATCGAACCATTCGATGCTTTTTTATTTGGAAAATCAATGGTAAGAATGGATTCTTATAAAGGGTTCATTTCATATGTTTAATTTTTATTTTCGCAAGCGGCTATTTCATCTAGCATTTGCTGATGAATAAAACCATTTGTAGCTAAAGTTTCTTTGTGGTACACGCTATAGGGTTCACCTTTAAAGTTGGTAACAGTACCACCGGCTTCTTCTATAATTAAATAGCCTGCAGCTATATCCCAAGGGTTTAGGTTGTACTCCCAAAAAGCATCAAAGCGGCCACAAGCCACCCAGCACAAATCTATGGCTGCGCTACCCAAACGCCTTACAGGTAAACCTTTGCGTATAAAATTTTCGAACACAGGAATTGGGTCTGTATCTATTTTTGCCCAGCGATATGGGAAGCCTGTTACCAAGCATGCACTTTCTAATTCTGCTTTTTTACTTACGCGTATTGGCTTGCCATTTAAGAAGGCTCCTTTTCCTTTTTCAGCAAAAAATAATTCATTCATAAAAGGGTTAAATACACAACCCATCATCATGATGCCATCTTTTTCTACACCAATACTAATGCAGCAAATAGGAATGCCATGCGCAAAATTTACAGTGCCATCTATAGGGTCTATAATCCACTTGTAATTGCTTTCTGTGCTTAACTCGCCTACTTCTTCGCTGAGTATAAAATGATCTGGATAGGCAGTGCGTATCACATGAATAATAGCAGCTTCGCTTTTTTTATCTACCTCTGTCACCAAATTATTGATGGTATCTTTACTTTCTATTTCAAAAGTTCCTTCAAAAAAATGGCGCAAAATAGCAGCTGCAGAATGTGCCGCATTTAATAAAGTATTTTTTATTTGCTCTGTCATTGTAAGTATAAAGGTAGGAGAAAAAAGGTATTTTTCTTTAGGAAAATTAAAATCAAAAATTTAATAATTTATACGTGTAATTATGTGCATACAATGATAATGCAGTAAGCAAAGCGATATAGGTCTATTATTCTACAATCTTTGTCGGGTAAAGAATATGATTGCACGTAAGCCAATTTAAAAAAGCAATTATTCTATTTTGTTTCCAAAGTTCTACTATGGGGTGCATAACCTGTGGTTTGCAAATACAAAAAAACCAATTGCGCAATTAATGCAAAACCTAAAAAAAATAAACATTATGCATAAATATTTAAAAAGTATTCACATACCCAAAATGTATTTTACTGTTTTTAAATTGAATGCCGCTTCCTAAATTATTGCCAAGCGCATACATAAAATTAAATAGTCCATTACGCGTTTGCAATGTAATACCAGCACCTACACCAAGGGCTTGTTTTATTTTTTTATTTGCTAGGTAAGGGCTTTGCACCCAACCTATATCTGTAAAACCAAATAGGTAAGAGTTTTGCGCTAGTAAATAACGAGGTTCTATAGTTACTACATGGTATTGATTGACAAACAAACTAGCTTCGTCAAACCCACGCATCAATCTATAACCACCTATTTGAAACAGTTCGTTGCGAAACAAGGTAGGGTTGTATACAATGCCGCCGCTGTAACCAATTTTTGCAGTTATTCGTTTTGCTAGTGGGTAATAATAGTTGCCAACCAATGTACTCGTGTATTTGTAACTACGCAAAGCAATGCTATCGTATAGGTATGCAAATGTTTTGCTGCTACTTGCATCATACAAATTTTCGATGATATTATTTTTTATAATATTGCGTATACCAGCATTGCCATTTAGGATAAATGTAAATCCTTTGCGTGGATTCCATTTATAGTCGGTAGCATTCCAAAACCACTCTGCCCCAAACGATTTTGTTTTTACATCTACATTGCTTGGAAATGCTTTGGTAGATTTTATAATAAATGTATCTACCGTAATTATATCCGAGCTATTGGTATTAAAATACACTTTAAAAAACCGATTGCTAGATGCCATATATTGCAAACCTGCTTCGCCTATTACGTTTCTAAAACTAGAATCGTTTTTGGTGTAATGAAATTTAGCTGTAGCACCAATAGCAGTGCCAAATAAATATGGAGCAGATGTTTCTATAATTAATCTTGGGCTTTTGTATTGTAGGTTTTGCCAGTTTAAAGAAATGCTTTCGCCACCGCGCAAAGAGTTTACCAAAGCTAGTTTTACATCGCCAGTTAATAAAAATTTTCCACCCAAAGCATTATTGTTTGGCAATAAGCCTACTAATACATCGGCCCTATTTGCATCTTTATTTTTTAAATACAATGTCAAAATATTTTGTGTAATGCTAAAGCTCATGCGCCATGCTTTTTCTTCTTGCATAAAAGGCAATTCTCTAATGCGATTAGAAATATTTTTAACTACAGACTCGTTGTATTCATCACCCGGATGAATGCCGAGATATTGATACAAATAACCTGTAGATATTTCTACATCGCCTTGCACATCTATACTATCTATTTTTATTAAATAATTTTTTTCTACAATTAGCTTAGCATTTAATCCATTTGTTTTTTCTACAAAACTATCTAAGTAAATATTGGCAAAAGGGTAGCCATTGTTTTCGCAATAGCGTAATAGTTTTTCGCAAAGTATTGCTATTTGCTTGTCTTCGATTGGCTGATTGGTAAATGTTTTTTCGTTGTAGCCTATATTATTGAGCATTACTGGTGCTACTTGGTCCATATCTATGGTAGCCCATTTATATTGCTTCCCTATATGCAACGCAGCAGTAATAGTATTTGCTTGTGTATCAATACTATCTATGCTTGCAGCTAAGTAGCCTTTGCTGCGTAGCTTGTTTAGTTGGTCTTGTAAAAAAGTATTGGCGTCAATTTCGTTGGCAAAGTTGTGAGCAGTAGATTTTTCTTCTGTAAATACATCAATATCTTGTATGCTGCCTTGCAAATGCACCACCACTTGTTGGGCATTTACAGCACTGCTTACTATTAGCAACAATAATAATTGGAATATTTTTTTGTACATGTAGTTTGTAAACTTACAAGTATTCCTGCAAATACGCATAATCGTTACACCGCAAAAAACAGAATAATATTTATAAAAATCTATTGACAATGCTAAAATAGAGGTGTATATTTGTTATTCAATAAACATTTTTGCATAGCGATTACACCTTTACACTAATCAATTTACACATGGTACTGAACCTTTCACTTCAGAATACTGTGCCTACTAAGGTAGAAATTTTTAGTGTAGATGGAAAGTTGCAAAGACAAATGCAAGTAGCGCAATCGCGCATTTCTATCGACCTTAGTTTTTTATCGCCAGGCACATACTTATTGGCTTTAAGTAATGCAGTACGCAGATATACCACTCGGCTAAGAGTGATGTAATGCTATAACTTTTATAATTGTAGGGATTATATTTATGCAAAAAATTTAAAAAAGATAGCATTTGTAGCTGGTCCACATAGTGCAAACCTGCAGAAAAAAGGCAGATGCATTAAATAGTGCGGCTGCACAATTGCTAGCCATGGGACATACACCTTTAATTGGAATTAATGCAGCGCTGCCTGTTGTATAATAATTACCATCCGAAGATGAGTAAGCGGCTATAATGAAAATATCCATGGCAGCAACAGATGCATGCGAGGCAATATTATTAATTGCGCCTTGCGCAATTGTCAGGTCAGTTCTTTCCTGTATTTTATATTTTAGAAGTAGAGTTAGTGCATATAATAAATAATTAAATTTATAAAAGTGTTTATCACTAAAAATCGCTCATTAAAATTCTTAAATTCACTATCTACTATCCATTACCTTTGCGCTTCATGGCAGGTATTTATATCCATATTCCTTATTGCAAACAAGCTTGTTATTATTGCAACTTTCATTTTAGTACCAATACCAAAAGTAGCCCAGAAATGTTGCAGGCTATTTTGCAAGAAATAGAAATGCGCAAGCACGAATTAAATAATCAATCTATACAGACTATTTATTTTGGAGGAGGCACTCCTGGCATTTTGCCAAGTGATGATATCAAAAAAATAATGCATGCCATTGAAGATAATTTTATTGTAGAAAAAAATATAGAAACTACTTTAGAAGTAAACCCAGATGATATGCATCCGCAAAAGTTGAAAGCATATCTGGATATGGGCATTAATAGATTGAGTGTGGGAACACAAAGTTTTTTTGAAGAAGATTTACAATATATGAATCGCAGCCATGATGCCAAAGCCGCTGCGCGTTGTGTGCAAGAAGCGCAAGACACAGGGTTCAACAATATTAGTGTAGATTTGATTTACGGATTTCCATTGCTTACCAACGAAAAGTGGAAACAAAATATCAATACAGCTTTGGCTTTGCAAATCACACATCTTAGCTGCTATGCCATGACGGTAGAAGCGCGCACTGCATTAGAAAAAATGATTCGCACAGAGAAATTACCACCAATCAATCATGCACAAAGTGCTGAACAATTTGAGTGGTTAATGCATGCAATAGAAGATGCAGGCTGGGAGCATTACGAGATTAGTAATTTTGCAAAACCAAATCACAGGGCAGTGCATAATACCAACTATTGGCTTGGCAAACATTACTTAGGCATTGGGCCCAGTGCGCATAGCTTTGATGGTAGTAGTAGAAGCTGGAACATAGTCAATAATGCTTTGTTCATTAAATCTATTGAAGAACATATATTGCCATCCGAAAAAGAAATACTTACACTTCATCAACAAATAAACGAATACATTATGACCAGCCTACGCATGAGTGATGGTATGCAATTGCAAAAAATTAAACCTAATGTAACAACAGAAGAATGGCAACTATTTTGTGAAGAGCTAGAAAAAAATAATGCGTTGCTAAATATTCCAAGTAATTATCAAACAAACGCGCGCGCTATTATTACACTCAACAAAAAAGGAAAGTTGTATGCAGATAAAATAGCTGGAGATTTATTTGTGGGGTAAATGGCTCTATGCCAATTCCATTCCTTTTACTACATCCAACAGTTCTAAAATTTCTTGCAATTCCAAGGAGCTAACTATTTTGTTTTTTATTTCTTTTACATGGCTAATGCCTTTTAGGTAATTGCTATAATGGCGGCGCATTTCTAGTATACCTAGTTTCTCGCCTTTCCATTTTATGCTATTGGTAAGATGCTCAATAGCTACATCTACTTTTTGTTCTATGCTAGGCGCAGCTAATATTTCGCCAGTAGCAAAGTAGTGTTTTACTTCTTCAAATATAAAAGGATGTCCAATAGCTGCTCTGCCTATCATGATGCCATCCACGCCATATCTGTTTTTATATTCCAAAGCTTTTTGTGGGCTATCTATATCTCCATTACCAAATATTGGAATGGTAATGCGTGGATTGTTTTTTACTTTAGCAATCAATGTCCAATCGGCATCGCCTTTATACATCTGGGCTCTAGTTCTGCCATGTATGCTTAATGCAGCAATGCCTATATCTTGCAAGCGCTCTGCTACTTCTTCTATATTTTTACTGCTTTCATCCCAGCCCAAACGCGTTTTTACAGTTACTGGTTTGCTTACTGCATTTACACATGCTTTTGTTAGGCGCACCATGCCATCAATATCTTTTAATATAGCAGCACCTGCGCCTTTGCACACAACTTTTTTTACAGGGCATCCAAAATTTATGTCTATCAAATCAGGGTTTACGGTTTCGCAAATTTTTGCTGATAGGCTTAATGCTTCTTCATCGCCACCAAATATTTGAATACCAACGGGTCTTTCTTCTTCAAAAATATCTAACTTCTGTCTGCTTTTAATAGCATCGCGTATCAATCCTTCGCTGCTGATAAACTCTGTGTACATTAGGTCTGCACCATGTTTTTTACACACAGCTCTAAACGGCGGATCACTTACATCTTCCATAGGTGCTAACAACAGCGGAAAATCAGGAAGTTCTATATTGGCTATTTTTACCACAGCGCAAATTTAATTACTAATATACTTAATTATGAAAAGGGAATGTTACAAGGTCTATTTAATATTTCTTACAATAGAATTAGTTATGTCCTTGCTGATACACATTGTACATTGTATCTTTGTACCACATGTATTCTTTAGTAAAAAAATTCCTGTTTCGTTATGACCCCGAAGATGTTCATTACAAGGTATTAAGGTGGTTAACCAAGGCTTACAACACAGGCTTGGGTAAAAAGTATTTAACTAGCAATTATTCTTACAATCATCCTAGTTTAGAAAAAACTGTATTTGGTATTCACTTCAAAAATCCAGTTGGTTTAGCTGCGGGGTTCGATAAAGATGCAAAGTATATCGAGCAATTAAGTTGCTTAGGATTTGGATTTATAGAAATTGGCACACTTACACCTAAGCCGCAAGATGGCAACGAAAAACCTCGTTTGTTTCGTTTGCCAGCAGATGGTGCAATTGTAAATAGAATGGGATTTAATAACGAAGGTGTAGATGCTGCTGTAGAACGATTAAAACATAGAGATAGTAAAGTAATTATTGGTGGTAATATTGGTAAAAATAAAAATACACCAAACGAAGAGGCTGTAAACGATTATATTTATTGCTTTCAAAAATTATTTAATTATGTAGATTATTTTGTAGTAAATGTAAGTAGCCCTAATACGCCAGGCTTAAGAGATTTACAAGAAAAAGAACCTTTGCATCATTTATTATTAACGTTACAAAATATCAACTTACAATACCCTAATGCAAAACCAATTTTAATAAAAATAGCACCAGACCTAACTAACGAGCAAGTGGATGATGTGATAGATATAGTGCAGCAAGTAAAACTTGCAGGTATAGTTGCTACAAACACTACTATCAGCAGAGAAGGTTTACTTAGCGACTCTACCGAAGTGCATGATATGGGCATTGGTGGTTTAAGCGGCAAACCAGTGCGTAAACGCAGCACAGAAATTATCAGATACATTTCGCAAAAAACAAATGGTGCTATTCCAATTATAGCAGTTGGTGGTATATTTAATGCACACGATGCACAAGAGAAAATAGATGCAGGTGCAAGCTTGGTGCAAGTGTATACAGGTTTTATTTATAGTGGACCGGGTATAGCAAAGAATATTTGCAAGAGTATGGCTAAATAGGAAATTAATAATTGATTAATTCTGCAACTTGTCTACCCATTTCGCTACCAAAGGCCACACCCATACCTCCGCAGCGCACTGCTAAATAAATATGAGGGCTGTACTTTTGTATAATCGGTGTTTTGGTGTTATTGCCAAATGCCATAATACCAGTCCATGTATAATCTATTTCGTGTGGTGTGTGAGGTAGAATATAGTTAGCCAATTTGAATTGTAAATCATTGATGATTGCTTCATTAATAGCAAAAGAAGTAGTGGCTTCCTTGTCAAAATCTAAATTTCTACCACCACCAAATAGTACTCTATTATTTATTTCTCTAAAATAGTAATAGCCTTGTTCTAAATGATAAATTCCTTTGAAAGCTAAGTTGCCTATTGGTTTGGTAACTAATACTTGCCCTCTACCGGGTTCTAAATCTATGTTTGGTAGCAATTGTTTGGTAAATGCATTGGTGCAAATACAAACAGTAGTTGCGCGTAAAACCATTGCTTGTTCTGTAGATGTATTGCAAATAATATTGACGCCATTTGTTATTTCGTCAATACCTGATACGTTGCAACCAGTGCGCACTTCTATCCCTAAATGCATGGCGTAGTGTAATAAACTTTTTACAAGCTTGCCAGTGTGTAACTCGCCTTCTAAATTATTTTGAATAGCTGTTTTAAAATAATTTATATCAAATTTGTTTTGTGCAATAATGGTATTGTTGATGGTAAATGCATTTTCCTGAATCAATGGAGATAGAAAAGTATTTAATGCTTCTATTTTTCCTATGGCATGTACATCGTTTTCATTCAATAATTCGTAACTGCCATTTGCTTGGTATCCAATAGCATCATCACCCAATAATTGCCTAGTATCTGCTAAGCCTTTTCTGCGCATTTCAAATAATGCTAATACTTCATTGGGACTGCTTTTGCTTAAATCATCCAATAGTTCTGTAGCGCTACCCATACATGCAAAGCCTGCATTTTTGGTGCTAGCACCAGTTGGCAACAATCCTTTTTCTAAAAGGATTACAGAGTGCGTTGGAAATTTATTTTTCAGGGCAATAGCAGTGTGTAAGCCTACTATACCACCACCAATTATTGCATGATGATAGTGCACAAAACTTTCTTTTTCCCAAATGCTGAAGTTGTAATTTGTAGTCATTTACCAAACAAATGTAAGCTGCATATTATTATTTATTTAGGAAACTTAATTTTCTTTTTAGTATAATTTTAATTAGCATAGTCAACTCAAATCTTAAATTTTATGAAAAATTAACTTTCATTTTCTCAAATTGTTTATCTTCGTTTTCTATTTATAAAAACAAATATTTACTATGCCTATAAGTGTGGTAGAAGACAACTCTGCAGAGGCGCAAGGATATTTTCTCGAAAAGTACAACAGAAATTATAGCAGCGAAGCTACTAGTGCTGGTTTTGGCACCTCTGGCTCCTAACGAAAATAAAGGTCTAGTATAGGTAGTAGAAATCAATCAATAATTAAAACAAAAGATGACAAGAATAAAAACTCTTATTTAAAAAAAATGAAAAAATCAATTCTAATTGCATGTGCATTATGCATAAGTATTGCAAGCTATGCACAAAGTAAAGCACCAAGTAAATACACTACAAAGCAAGCCCAAAAATATACCAACGAAATTGTAGAGTATGTAAGCGATGTATTGGCAGAACAGCAAAAGCTTATTTATCAAATGAATGTAGATGTAAGTATGAAATTTGATAGTTTGAAAAAACTAGACCTTGAACAATACGAATACAAAGCGGCTGCCAGAGCGATTTTTAAGTACAAAGATGAAACGATGAAAGCAATATTAAATGAAAGTCAATATGATGAATACCTAATGATGCAAGACGAAAAACGCCAAGCATATAAAAATAAAATGAAAGCAAAGGCTACAGCTGCAGATTCCATTAAAACACAAGCACCAAATGGTCAATAAAGTTATTACTATTTTATTTTTTTAATCGCTACCATTAGTGGCTTTGCGCAAGATGCTGGAATAGGAGTGGTGTTTAAACAAAATTAAGATTTTTCTATTAACTATAATATCTTTTCCTATAAATCCATTTCCGCAATTTCGCTTTTCGCACTACCTTTACCATCATGCAATTTTTCAGCAACAATCTTTTCAATTATCAACGCATTGCTACACGCGAAGTAAAAATTGGTAATTTAATTATAGGTAATGGTCATCCAATTCGTGTGCAAACCATGACCACCACAGACACTATGGACACAGCAGCTACTGTAGAGCAAACCATCCGCTGTATAGAAGCTGGTGCAGAGCTAGTGCGCATTACAGCACCAAGCAAAAAAGAAGCAGAAAACCTGCAAATAATAAAAGACGAGCTTCATAAAAGGGGTTACACTACGCCACTAGTTGCAGATATTCATTTTACTCCCAATGCAGCAGAAATTGCAGCGCGTATTGTAGAAAAAGTAAGAGTAAATCCAGGCAACTATGTAGATAAAAAAAAGTTTGAACAAATAGATTATACAGACCAAGAGTATAACGAAGAAATAGAAAGAATTCGCGACAGATTTACACCTTTGGTTTTGATATGCAAAGAGCATGGCACTGCAATGCGCATAGGTACCAATCATGGTAGCCTTAGCGATAGAATTATGAGTAGATATGGCGATACTGCTATAGGTATGGTAGAAAGTGCATTAGAATTTTTACGCATTGCTCGCAGCCACGATTACCATCAAATAATATTAAGCATGAAAAGCAGCAACCCACAAGTGATGGTGCAGGCCTATAGATTGCTGATAGAAAAAATGTTAGAAGAATTTGGCGAGTGTTACCCATTGCATTTAGGTGTTACAGAAGCAGGCGATGGCGAAGATGGAAGAATAAAAAGTGCTATAGGTATTGGTACACTTTTAGAAGATGGTATTGGCGATACCATTCGTGTAAGCCTTACAGAAGATCCTGAATTTGAAATACCAGTATGTAAAGATATTGTAGCGCGTTATACAAATGTGCCTTCCACCAAAAATCCAATACTTGCTCAGCCCAAAAATTTTAGTCCTTTTCAATATACACGTCGCAAAACTTTTTCTGTAAAAAATATTGGACATCAGCATGTACCAGTAGTAATTGCAGATATGAGTGCTGTAGAAAATATTACACCTACACATTTACAAAGCATCGGCTATACCTACAATGCCGATTCTGACAAATGGAGTATTGCAGATGCTGCTGCAGATTATTTATTTATTGGAGATGCAGTGCTGAACTTTGCTGTGCCTGGCACTTTGGGCATTATTACCTACGCTTCGCAAATGGGTAAAGCGTTGTTTAGTGCAGAAAATTATTTTCCAATATACGAAGCCAAGGATTATGTAAACGCAACTGCTAAAAATGCGCAAGTAAACTTTGTAATGATAGATGCAAATGATGCACAAGCAAAATATTATTTACAACAATTACAAGCAGATGCAACTGCAGTATTGTGTTTTAGCAGCATGCAAAGCAATGCCATGCAAAGTGTGCGCGCATTATTTTTTGAAGCACTAGATTTACAAATACAAAACCCTGTTGTATTAATTACAGATAGCCACAAAAACAGCACAGATGAACATTTAATACATTTTGCCACAGAAATAGGTGCATTATTTTTAGATGGATTTGGCGATGGCATTTGCCTAGGCATTAGCAACAAAGAAGCCATCGACAATACACCTGCTAGTGGTAGAACTTATCTGCCAGTAAAAGATGTGTATCAATTTATGAACAATACAGCTTTTGGTATTTTGCAAGCCACGCGTACTCGCATCAGCAAAACAGAATATATTAGCTGCCCAAGTTGCGGTAGAACACTTTTTGATTTGCAAGAAACAACTGCAAAAATTCGCGCAGTTACCAATCATTTAAAAGGCGTGAAAATTGCAATTATGGGTTGTATTGTAAATGGTCCTGGCGAAATGGCGGATGCAGACTTTGGTTATGTAGGTAGTGGTGTTGGAAAAATTACGTTGTACAAAAACAAAGATGTGGTAAAAAGAAATATTGATAGCGAAATAGCAGTAGACGAATTAATTCAATTAATAAAGGAAAACGATGCTTGGGTAGAAGCAGAATAGCATTATGAAAAATATAATATTGGTTTTTTTAGGTGCAGGCTTTGGTGGCGTATTGCGTTATGCTATTGGCAATATTATAAAATGGAATAGTACAAGTTTTCCTTGGGCTACTTTTGTAGTAAATATTATCGGTAGTTTTTTGATAGGAATTATTTTAGCCTACTCTTTAAAAAACGAAATATTTTCTACCAATTATAAATTGCTTTTAACTACAGGTATATGCGGAGGCTTTACAACCTTTAGCGCACTAAGTGCAGAAAGCTTGCAACTAATCAAACAAGGCAATTGGATGCTTGCGTTGGCATATATTATTTGCAGTATTGTATTAGGTATTGTGGCCTGTGGCATTGGCTTTCAGATGATAGAGAAATAAAAAAAACAATAGGTGTAATTAAAAGAAATAAACTTAAAGTAATTTTTTGCTTAGTATTATTTGTGCCTCCTTAAAGCTTTTTGTGCAACAAACTTATTTACACAATTTTTAATTTTATAAATCACAAACCTCCTTAAAAAAATCAAGCCCAACCATTGGACTTTGGTTGGGCGTTGAATTTATAGGGGTTAGTAAGCAATAACCACTGCAATGATAGAACGCATTTTTCAAATATTGTTTTTTTAGCTTGTAAAGTTATTCACGCGGTGTTGATAAGGTTAAACTTTTTTAAAATCAAAAGTCTAATTGCTAAAATATTTTTTTTACTTATTCATACACATCATTGACCATTAGTATTACCTATTATTTTCATAAAATTGAAAAATACTTTTCAAATAGTATGGTAGCACAAATTTTATTATGCAAATTTGTAAAAATTGAAAATCTAAATAAAAATTGATTACAATTTCTGAATCACCAAACACTCAAAAAAAGTAAATGCGATTTAATAAACCTGTAGATGTAAAATGGATTGCTGAATATATTGGCGCTAAAATTATTGGCGACGATTCTATTGTAGCATTAGGCTTGAATGAAATTCATCGTGTAGAAGATGGCGATATTTCTTTTGTAGATTTAGAAAAGTATTATGCAAAAGTATTAGGTAGTCCAGCTACAGTAATTTTAATAGATAAAGAAGTAGAATGCCCTGCAGGAAAAGTATTGTTACAATGCGCAGACCCATGTGGTGCTTTTATTAAACTTTCTGCCCATTTTAGACCATTTGTGCCCGCTTCAGCAATGATTAGCCCTAGTGCTACCATTGGTCAAGGTACATTTATTCAGCCAGGTGTATTTATTGGCAATAATGTAAAAATTGGAACCAATTGTATTATTCACCCACATGTAACTATTTACGACGATAGCGAAATAGGCAACAATTGTATTATTAATGCAAACACGGTAATAGGTGGTGATGCATTTTATTTTAAACGTAGAAACGGCAACGAATTGTTGTACGACAAAATGCACCCATGCGGCAGAACATTAATACATGATGATGTAGAAATTGGATGCAACTGTGCTATAGATAGAGGCGTAAGTGGCGACACAATTATTGGTCGCGGAAGCAAACTAGATAACTACATACATGTAGGCCATGATTCTGTGATTGGTAAAAACTGTTTGTTTGCAGCACAAGTGGGCATAGCCGGCGCGGTAGATATAGAAGATAATGTTATCTTGTATGGCCAAGTAGGTGTAAGTAAGGATTTAACCATTGGCGCTAATACAGTAGTGCTTGCCAAAAGTGGCGTGCCAAAAAGTTTGCCTGGTGGTAAAGTATGGTTTGGCATTCCTGTGCAAGAAGCAAAAGAAAAAATGGAAGAACTAGTGTGGATGAAACGCATTCCAGAATTATGGAAAAAATTAGAAGAAGGTAATAAGTAATTTTTAAACTTATACTAAGTTATATAGTCTTAAAATTTCGTGCAAATACAGCAGCTATATGATGAGTATAAAAACATGGTGTTTAACTTAGCGCTTCAGTATGTACAAAATACAGAAGACGCGGAAGAAATAACACAAGATGTGTTTGTAAAAATTCATTTTTCTAAAGATAATTTCAAAAACCAATCTGCATGGCGCACTTGGATTTACAGAATCACTATCAATCAATCTCTTGATTTTTTAAAAGCAAAAAAAACGCAAAAGCGTTTTGCGTTTATTACCAATTTGTTTCATGCAGATAGTAATGAGCCTCGATTCCAAGTGTCCAACTTCAATCATCCTGGTGTGCAGTTAGAGCAGAAGGAAGCCACACAAGCAATATTTGCAGCCATCAATGCATTGCCCGAACAGCAAAAGAATGTAATCATTTTAGCCAAAATAGAAAGGCTAAGTCATCAGCAAATAGCTGAAATTTTAAACATCAGCATTAGTGCCTTAGAAAGCTTATTAAGCAGAGCTAAAGCTAATATTATTAAAAGTTTATCAACCCCGAAAGCTAATTAAAAAAACATCGTCTAACAAATAAGCAACATGACACCTGATATAGAAATATTATCCAACATACAGCCAGTAGTCTTAAAAGCTACCTTGCAACAAAATATTTATGCAAAAATTAAAGCATTGCAGCAGCATAAAATTTCTTCAAGTAAAGTGTATGCTATTGCAGCTAGTTTATTGGTATTAATAGCTATTAATTTGCTAACCATTACTACTATAAAAAAAGCAACTGCTATCAATAATATAGCTACTAATTTAAATATAGCTACAGATAATAATTTATATAATGAGTAAAGTAAAAATTTTAAGCATAGTAAGTAGCGTATTATTCATCGCCAATATTGCATTAATAACTTTTTTATGGATGGGTGCCAAACACAGGCCGCATCCTCATAGAAATAAAAAATTAATTATAGAACAGTTAGGTTTGCAAGGCAATCAATTAGCACAATATGATAGTTTAATAACTATACACCGCAAAGGCATTCAAGCAAACCAAGATAGTATTAGAGGCATAAAAAAAGTATTATATAGCAATTTGAATAACAACACAAATGCTGCAAACAGAGATTCATTAATGCAGCAGATTGCTAATTTTCAAAAAAATATAGAGCTATTACATTACCAACATTTTGCAGATATCAAAGCTATTTGCACCAAAGAGCAATTACCAGCATTTGCAGAATTATCTAAGGAGTTAGACGAATTATTTAGCAATCCACCCAAGCCCAAAAAGCTATAAATGAAGGTTTATTTGTTGATAGCAACAATAGTGCTGCACTTTTATGCTAGTGCGCAAAACAGTTTGCCTATTACATTTAAGCATGTAGTAAATAAACAAGATTTAATGCTACCAGATACCAATAAAATTATCCTCCACCAAGATACTATTAGCATACAAACTTTAAAATACTATGTATCTAATTTTTGTTTATACCAAAAAAACAAAGTGGTATGGCAAGAAAAAAATAGTTACCATTTAATAGATGCAGAAGATACAGCTTCACTAAAATTTAATTTGCAGCTACCAAAAAACTTGCAGTATGATGCTATCCAATTTGCGATAGGTATAGATAATGCCACCAATACCAAAGGCGCTATGGCTGGGCATTTAGATCCTATCCATGGTATGTATTGGACATGGCAAAGTGGTTATATCAATTTTAAGCTTGAAGGTACTAATACAAAATGTACAACACCTAAAAACGAATTTCAGTATCACATAGGTGGTTATCAAAACCCTTATAATACTTTACAGTTAGTACAATTGCCTGTGTCTATAAAATCTGCAATAGATATACAATTAGATATTACGCCTCTTTTGCAATCTATACCATACAGTACACAAGCACGAGTAATGCAACCATGCGGTGCTGCTGTACAATTTGCACAATTATTACCAGGTTTATTTTCTATAGCTAAATAATGAAAAAAATTATTTACATATTGTTTATTTTTTTTGTGGGATTGGTATCCTTTCAATCAATATCACCTTTGATGCAGCAACCCAAAGGATGGCCAAAACCACAATATAATTTTGCAGAAAATAAATTAAACCAAGCAAAAATAAATATAGGCAGAGCATTGTTTTACGATGCAATATTATCTAAAGACAGCACCATTTCTTGCGCTAGCTGCCACCTATCCTATACAGCATTTACGCATGTAGATCATGCTTTGAGTCATGGCATTGGCGATAGTATTGGCAAACGTAATTCTCCTGCACTAATGAACCTTGCATGGCAAACTAGTTTTATGTGGGATGGTGCAGTTAATAATATAGAAGTGCAAGCACTAGCACCATTGCATGATATAAAAGAAATGGGAGAAAATATTACACATGTTGTAGAAAAATTAAATAGGTCTCCATTGTATCAACAATTATTTTATCAAGCCTATAAAGATAGCATTATCAATAGCCAACGCATGCTAAAATGTATGGCGCAATTTATGCTAACGCTTGTAAGTGCCAATAGCAAATACGATAAAGTAATGAAACAGCAAGAAACATTTACAGCGCAAGAAAAAAATGGGTATATAATTTTTAAAAACAATTGTACTACTTGCCATACAGAACCATTATTTACCAATACAAAATTTGCAAATAACGGTTTACCAATAGATACTGTTTTAAAGGATTTTGGTAGAATGAAAATTACAAATAATGCAGCAGATAGCTTGCTGTTTAAAGTGCCTACATTGCGTAATATAGAATACTCTTTCCCGTATATGCATGATGGCAGATTTAAAAAATTAAGCCAAGTAATTAATCATTACACCAATGGTATACAAGCTTCAGCTACCTTAAGCTCAGCGCTTAAAAAGCCAATTGCATTAAGCGCCAACGACAAAGTAGACCTTATTGCATTTTTGCTTACACTTAGCGATAAAGAGTTTGTATTTAACCCAAAGCATCAGTACCCAAAAGAAATTTTAATACCAACGAAGGAAAAATAAAAAAATCGCGTCTAAAAAAAATAAACAAAAAAGTATATGTTCAAAAAAATTATTTTCTCTGCAGCCATTGTAGCTATTAGCCAAATGGTAATTGCACAAACTAACCCTGCAATATTATCTTGGTTGCAAAATACAAGCATCATGGGTAGGCATTATGTAAATGGCAATTCTACTGCAATTCAAGATGCTGTATTGGCCAATACTCAAAAGGTGCAGTACTCTATTAATTGGGTATATGTATCTACACATGGTATTCCTACTTATGTAACGGGTCCGTTTTTAGATGGCAATCCATCTTTGGCATCCGACCAAAATGCGATATTTAAAATAAGTTTGAACCCTACCAAAAATACTGGTACACCAACGAATACTACCGGCGGAAATATTGGAATCTTTATCAATGGAGTAGCATTGTTTGATTATAGAGATGGTGTAAGCTGGAATAATGCACAAAATAAATTATGCGGCGGACCTATACAACCACCATGCGCAGGCGACCAAGTTTGGAACAGAGATGCAATCGTGGCAGAAAGACAAGGATTTGATTGCGCAAAAGGGCATCCTGCAATGGGCAATTATCATCATCATCAAAACCCAAGTGCTTTTAATTTAGATTTAAATGTAGTATCTACAGTTTGCAATTTGTACGCGGCTGATGGACTGTATATGATAGATAGCACTAAGCACTCTCCGCTAATTGGTTTTGCGTATGATGGCTTTCCTATATATGGTGCTTATGCTTACAAAAATATAGATGGTACTGGTGGTATTGTAAGAATGAAATCTAGCTATTCGCTACGTAGCATTACTAGCAGAACAACTTATGCCAATGGCAATTCTGTTACAGCTGGCCCTGCAGTAAGCACTACTTATCCTTTGGGTTATTTCCGCGAAGATTATCAATACACAGCGCCTACAGCCTCAGATTATTTAGATGAGCACAATGGAAGATTTTGTATTACACCAGAATATCCAAATGGTATTTATTGCTATTTTGCTACTGTAGATGAAAATTGGAACTCTGCTTATCCGTATGCAGTAGGGCCTACTTTTTATGGTGTAAAAAATGCAACAAAAGTTACTAGCATTACAGAGTCTGTAAGCACTTATACTCCTGCGCCACTAGGCATTGCTACAAATGCGATAAGCAATTTGCAAATTAACATTTTCCCAAATCCTGCAAGCGATTTATTGGCCATACAAATTGGTAAAGCCATGCAAAATAATATCAATATAGCCTTGTACGATATTACTGGCAAGCTTATCAAAAAAGATATTATCTACCAAGGCAGCACTATTGGCTACTTTGATACTAAAACTATTTATGCCGGCGAATATGTAATACAAATTACAGATGGTGTAAATACAATTTCTAAAAATGTAATGATTACAAAATAGAGATTGAAAAATTAAACAATGGTAAAGCACAATTCAGAAATGGGTTGTGTTTTTTTTATAGTGAATAAATTTAAATAAACAAATAAACAAGGTTTCAATATTTGGAAACTTTATATATCTTTGCAATATTGATTAATGAAACTACAATTGAAACCGAATGCAATATTTTGAAACTAGATTTTTGGAAGAGGCAGATAAATTTTTGGCCACATTAGATATTAAGACAATTAGAAAAGTATTATACAATATTGACATTGCTGAACAAACAAACGACCCAAGGCTTTTCAAAAAACTAAAACAAGAGATATGGGAATTTAGAACTTTGTATGCAGGTATTCAAATTAGGCTTTTAGCATTTTGGGATAAAACAAACGAAAAAGAAACCTTAGTATTTGCAACACATGGATTTATTAAAAAGGTAGATAAAGTACCGGCAAACGAATTAGAAAGAGCTTGCAAAATAAAAGAAAGGTATTTTGAAAATAAAAACAAAAAGTAAAGAGATGGCAAAAACAGAAAACAAATCGTATTCTCTTTCTGAGATGAAAGATAAGTACATAGGCAAAAAAGGTACTAATGCTAGAGATGAATATGAATATGAATTACGTATGGATGTATTAGGTAGAATGATTAAAACTGCAAGGCAAGAGCGCAACTTAACACAAGAGCAACTTGGCCAATTAATTGGTGTGCAAAAATCGCAAATATCTAAGCTAGAAAGTAGCACCAATAGTGCAACAATAGACACCATTTTAAAGGTATTCAAAGCATTAAAGGCAGAAATAAATTTTAATGTAAGGCTAGAAAAACAATTAATAAAATTAGCGTAAGCTATTAAAGAAAAATTTATTAATGTAACATGAACACACTTCAAAACATCCAACAATATATCGATAGCCAAGCAGCACCAAAGCTTGCAGATATGCAAGCATTGCATGAATTGATTTTACAAATATCACCAAACTGCAAGCTGTGGTATTTAGATGGAAAAAAAGAAGAAGGCAAAGTAGTAAGCAACCCTAATATTGGTTATGGAATGTATACAATAAACTATGCAAATGGCACTAGCAAAGATTTTTATGAAGTAGGCATTAGTGCCAATACGACTGGCATTTCTGTGTATATATTAGGCATAGATGATAAAACATTCTTAGCAGAAACTTATGGCAAAACAATTGGCAAAGCTATTATTACAGGCTATTGTATAAAATTTAAAGCGCTAAAAGATATTAATATAGATATGCTAAAGGCTGCTATTCAATATAGATTTGAGTATAATAAATAGTCTGCCAAATGCCAAATATTACAATTATAAAAGCAGAATTAAAAGATATTGCACAATTGCAAAAAATAGGCAGGCAAACTTTTAGTGAAACATTTTCTGGAGATAATACCCAAGAGAATATGGCTAACTATTTAGAGGAAGCATTTTCTATAGAAAAACTAACTGATGAATTCAATAATAAAAATGCAGAATTTTATTTTGCAGCAATTGATGAAAAAATAGTTGGTTACCTAAAACTAAATTTTGGCAAATCGCAAACAGAACTGCAAGACGACAAAGGGTTAGAGATAGAGCGAATTTATGTAATGAAAGAATTTCAGGGAAACCAAGTAGGGCAATTGCTTTATAACAAAGCCTTAGAGATTGCGCAAGAAAAAAATTCAAAATTTATTTGGCTGGGAGTATGGGAACATAATTCTAAAGCTATTAATTTTTACAAGAAGAATGGTTTTGTAGAGTTTGACAAACATACTTTTAAATTGGGCAATGATGAGCAAATAGATATTATGATGAAATTGTTGTTGGATAAATAAAACGTAATTCTTCCTCAGAAAGCTCGTTTATTCTCAAACCATGACTTTTGCAGCTGTGTATCCGCATTATGTAAAAAAAATAGAAAGCAAGGGCAGAACATTAGCAGAATTGCATGAGGTAATAAACTGGCTAACTGGTTTTGATGAAAAAAAATTGCAAGCACTCATCAAAGACAAGGCCACCTTTCAAATATTTTTTAGCCAAGCTAAACTCCATCCTAATGCGCATTTGATAACAGGTTTAATTTGTGGCTACCGTATAGAACAATTAGTAAACCCGCTAACCAAACAGGTAAGGTATTTAGATAAACTAGTAGATGAATTAGCTAAAGGTAGAAAGATGGAAAAGATTTTGCGAAGCAGAAATTAATTAATTCCCTGCTGCGCATGAATCCTTTTTCTTTGTCGTCTA
The DNA here is from genome assembly GCA_903921675.1 of uncultured bacterium. Taxonomy (GTDB): domain Bacteria; phylum Bacteroidota; class Bacteroidia; order Chitinophagales; family Chitinophagaceae; genus CAIXQW01. The sequence continues at coordinate 21,238 of CAIXQW010000188.1, forward strand.
ATTTATTTGAATACGCTAAGAGATATGAAGAAATTATTTACCACTATGCTAATAAGTGCAAGCATGCCTTGTTTTAGCCAAGTAATACCCAATGCAAGTTTCGAAAACTGGGCACAAGCCGGACCGTTTTTAGCGCCTATAGATTGGGCAACATCGCCTAGTGTGCTTCAAAGTACAGATGCATATAGCGGTAGTTTTTCGGTATTGTTGCAGGTAGATACTTTTACCAATCCACAAACCAGCACTTTAGATACAATAGCGCCGAGCATATACACTGGCGCACAAACCATGGGCCCACCGCCTCCTCCAGGCACTTCATTTGGTGGCTATGCATTTACAGATAGACCTACTTCCATATCTGGCTGGCTAAAAATGAATGCCGTAAATGGCGATGTAGCCATGCTAGATGTGCAATTATCTAAATGGAATACTACCAGCAATACTCGCGATATTATTGGTAGTGTGCAACAGCAAAATAATATTTCTGTGGCTACTTATACACCATTTTCTTTTCCTATTAATTACACTAGCTCTGCAGTGCCAGATACAGCTTTTATACAAATATCTTTAGGTAATCCGCAGCAACGCAGTATGGGCTCTCAGCTTTGGGTAGATGATTTAGCATTTAGCACTACATTCCCTGCAGCTATCCAAAACACTGCATCTCAGCAAGTTTGGCAAGTATATCCAAACCCAGCAAATAATCTATTACACATTACTAGTACTAATCAAAACTATACTGCAATACTTATCAATAGCATGGGGCAAGTGGTGTTGCAAACCAATAGTGCTTCTGCAGATGTTAGTCATTTGCCTAATGGCAATTACTGCTTGCAATTGCGCACTAATCATCAAACAAATTATCAAAATATAACTATCAACCACAATTAAAATATGTTTAAAAAAATTATTGCTGCTGCTTTCATTAGCATCGCCACCTACTTGCCTGTAAGTGCACAGTACAATACACTTTGGATTCCAGATACATTATCTGGCACTACATTCAACTTGAACATTAAAGATACGTTTCGACAAATTGTAGCTACGGGTCAGCAAACAATTACAGGTGGCATTAATGGCAATTTTTGGGGACCAACTTTATTTATTAATAAAGGAGATACGGTACACATGCATGTAAAAAACAATTTGAATGATAGCACTACAATTCATTGGCATGGTATGCATTTGCCTGCTGTAATGGATGGTGGTCCGCATCAAGTAATTCCTCCAGGCACTACTTGGCAGCCTTATTGGAAAATGACAAACAATGCAGCTACTTATTGGTATCATCCGCATTTGCACGAAATGACCGAAGAGCATATTACCAAAGGCATTGGTGGATTTATGATAGTAAGAGATGCTGTAGAAAGCGCATTGGCATTGCCTCGTACTTATGGTGTAGATGATATTCCATTGGCTTTAACCGATAGAGATTTTAGTACTACCAATCAGTTTCAAGTGGTGCCTTATGGCGATAGTATGCTTACCAATGGCACACTGCGTGCAGCTTACAATGTACCTGCGCAAGTGCTTAGATTTAGAGTATTGAATGGTGCCATAGAGCGCTCTTACAATTTGGGTTTTAGTGATGGTAGAACTTTTTATATTATTACATCAGATGGTGGTTTATTAAATGCACCTGTAGCAGTAACAAAATATATTTTGCATGCCGGAGAGCGCGTAGAAATATTAGTAAACTGCGTTGGCCAAAGTGGAACTACTGTAGACTTTAAAGCCTACAACTCTTTGCTAGGTGGCTTTGTAGCTGGAGGAGAATCTTTCCCGAATGGGCCATTCGCTAATTTTTTAGGGCATAAAGATTTTAATTTGTTGCATTTAAATATTGGTGCACAAACCAGTAATGCAATCACTGCAATTCCTACAACACTTACCACTAATACATTATTAAATACTGCTAATGCAAATATTACGCGTAAACTAACTATGACAGATAGTACTGGTGTACCAGGTATATTAGGGCCAAATGCATTTATCATCAACCACAAATTATTTAATATTAATTACAACGAATACCAAGTGCCGTTAAACAATACAGAAATTTGGGAGATTACAAATTCAACAGCATTTGGTCATCCGTTTCATATTCATGATGTAGAATTTAATATTCTATCTGTAAATGGTGTGGCACCAGATGCTGCACAAGCAGGTTGGAAAGATGTAGTGTTTTGTCCTGGCGCAACTGGAGGTGGTCCTGGTGGTGGAGGTACGCCTAGTGTTGTAAAATTTATTGCAAAGTTTGATGATTATGCAGATGCTTTACATCCATTTATGTTTCACTGCCATATTTCTTTGCACGAAGATGAAGGTATGATGGGACAATTTGTAGTAACCAATCCGGATGCTATTACAAATATTACAAAACAAGAAATACCATTTACGCTGTATCCAAATCCAGCAAACAATAAATTATTTGTTTCGCTTGCTGATAATAGTAACGAAGTGTATTACATTACAATTACAGATATGCTAGGCAGAACCAAATTGATGTTGCCAAAGCCTGAATTACAAAATGGTATTGATATTTCTGCATTAGCCAATGGTACCTATTTATTACAATTGATAGATACCAAAACTAAAACAATAAGCGCTAAGCAATTTGTAAAAAAATAAAAATGAAGAAATTATTATCTGCTTTGCTATTACTAATAGCAAGCAACATTTTGTTTGCACAGCGCAATACAGTATTAATAATAGCCGATGATGTAAGTTCAGATTATTTTGGTTTTTACGAAGACCATGTGGATACTGTTGCAGTGCCAAACATCCGCAAGCTATTGGTAAAAGGAGTACGCTTTAATAATTTGATGAGTAATCCAGTATGCTCTTCTACCCGCACTACCATCCTTACAGGTAGGTATAGCTTTAGAACTGGTGTAGGTGGCATAGTAGGAGGAAGCGGTGGTTCTAACCAAATAGATACTGCAGAAATTTCTATTCCTAAATTATTAAAAGTGTACAATGCAAATATTGCAAAAGCAGATATTGGCAAATGGCATTTAAAGCAACCTGCTCCTGCTTACAACTTAATGAGTCCGCAAGCCTTGGGTTATGATTGGTTCGAAGGGCCGTTTATTGGGCAGCTTCCTAGCTATACCAATTGGACCAAATATACTAATGGCGCAGCTAGCACTATTACTACTTATGCTACTACCGAAAATGTAAACAATGCAGTTGCGTGGGTAAAAACAGTAAATGCCAACAAACCATTTTTTCTATGGCTGGCTTTTAATGCGCCACACGAACCTTTGCATTTGCCACCACCAGGTTTGCATACCTACACTTCTTTAAGTGGTACAATGGCAAACATCAATGCGCAACCCAAAGAGTATTTTAAAGCCATGATTCAAGCTATGGATCATGAAATTGGTAGATTGATGGATAGCTTACAAGTAATGAATAAATTGGATAGTACTGATTTTATTTTTATTGGAGATAATGGCAATACACCACGTACTGCGCAAATAGCAGATACAAGCAGAGCCAAAGGTACAGTATATCAATACGGTGTGCATGTACCCATGATAATAGCTGGCCCAAGTGTGGTAAATCCAAATAGAGTAAGCAATGCATTGGTAAACACTACAGATATTTTTGCTACTATTGTAGAAAACTTTGGCTATACCAATTGGCAAACACAAATACCCACCAACAAACCTGTAGATAGCAAAAGCATGATGCCGATTATTCACAACACAAGTGATAGTATTAGGCCTTGGAGCTTCTGCGAAATTTTTAAGCTAACCACAGATAGTGCAGATGGCAAAGCCATGCGCAATAAAGATTATAAACTAATAAAGTTTGATTATGGCGCAGAAGAATTTTATAATCTTAGCACAGACCCATTAGAAACAAGCAACTTATTAAGTGGATCAATGTCTGCTACAGACATTAGCAATTATTATTATTTATGCAATCAAATGACAAGCTTGGTAGGTGCAGGAAGCTTTTGCAAAGCTGGTGTAGGAGTTACAGATACTAAATACGTTGTATATTCCATTTATCCAAACCCTACTACTGGAGTTGTGTATATACAAGATGATGTAAAAGCTAATAGTTCTATCCACATTTGTAATGCAGATGGTAAAATACTCATTTCTAAAAAAGCAATTGCTGCGTCTGTACAAACAATAGATGTTGCAATACTGCCTACAGGAGTATATCTATTACAATATACAAATGCAAACAACACCCCTATTGCTGCAACTTTTCAAAAAAAGTAATCATGAAAATGTACCTACCTATTTTTAGTATTTTGGTGTTGGCATTATTTGGCTTTAAAGGCGATACACAATTAGCGTCTAAACTGGGTAAACCTGTTCAAGACTTTCGTTTACAAAATATAGATGGAAGATTTGTTGCTTTAAAAGACTATCAGCATGCCAAAGGAATCATGGTGGTGTTTACCTGCAATCATTGCCCATTTGCAAAATTGTATACCAACAGATACAACCAATTAAACAGCAAGTATAGCAAATTAGGCGTGCCACTAATTGCTATCAATGCTATGGACACGCTTTTATATGATGAAGAAAGTTTTGCATTAATGCAACAAAAAGCAAAAACAGAAAAATTTAATTTTCCGTATCTATACGATGCTACACAAGCTGTAGGCAAAGACTTTGGTGCAAATCACACACCACATGCATATATTATTTGGCAAGAAAATAAGCAATGGATTGTGAAGTATAGCGGTGGTATAGACGACAATGGCGATCATCCCGAAAAAGCAAAACCATTCATTGCAAATGCGGTAAACACATTATTGCAAGGCAAAAAAATTGCTAACCCAGAAACACAATCTTTTGGGTGTAAAATATTTTATAGAAAAAGTAAATGATCATTTGCTAAATAGTTTTATTCATTATTTTTTGTTAGTTTTAATAATTAACTTTCAAAAAAATAAGGTAGAAAAAACATGGCAGATGTAAGTTACAACCCAATTGTATTAAAAGTTTTAGAAACTAGTTATGTAACCACCGAGGTAAAAAGATTTATTTTAGAAAAGCCAAATGATTATACTTTTATACCAGGCCAATCTGTAAATGTTAGCATCAACCTGCCTGATTGGAAAAATGCCAAAAGACCATTTACTTTTACCAGTTTGCCTAGCAATAATTATTTAGAGTTGTTAATAAAAATATACGAATACAAACATGGTGTTACCGAAAAATTAGAAAGTATCAATGCTGATGATGAGCTGATATTGCATGATGTATTTGGGCATTTGCAATACGCAGGCAAAGGAGTTTTTTTGGCTGGTGGCACAGGTATTACTCCTTTTATTGCTATATGCAGAGATTTGGCTAAGCAAAGAAAAATAGCTGGCAACTCTTTAATTTATTCAACCCAATATGCATCAGATGTCATTTTGCATAACGAACTAAAGCAACTGCTTGGTAAAAATTATTTAAACACTTTTACAAAAGAAAACGTAGTGGGGTTTGTAGAAAAAAGAATCGATAAAGATTTTTTGATTAATAATATTCAAAACTTCAATCAAAATTTTTATGTGTGTGGCCCACAAAAATTTGTCACAGACATCAATCGATTTTTATTAGAGCTTGGTGCAGAAAGTAAGTCCTTGGTGTTTGAAGATTAAGCAAGGTAGTATATCCAATAGCTTAGCAATAGCTTTCCTATTTCATTTTGATATAAGTAGCAAAACTGGATGCAAATAATTTTACTGTTATATAACAACATGTAGTACTTTTGGCGCATGAACAATCATCCTTGGCACAATGTGTATCATGGCAAAAACGCACCGCAAGAAGTACAAGCAATTGTAGAAATTAGCAGAGGCTCTAAAGCTAAATACGAAGTAGATAAAGAAACAGGTTTGCTACGCTTGGATAGAGTTTTATATACCGCATTTTATTATCCCATCAACTATGGCTTTATACCACAAACATTTGCTGGCGATGGCGATCCTTTGGATATTTTAGTTTTAAGCCAAATAGATATTGCACCTTTAAGCATTGTTACCTGCAAAGTAATAGGTGTAATGCGCATGATAGACAAAGGTGCAGATGATAAAATAATTACGGTTTGCGCCAATGATGCAAGTGTAAATCACATTAATGATATTAGCGAATTGCAACCGCATTTTATGCAAGAATTAAAGCACTTTTTTATGCGATACAAAGAGTTAGAAAACAAAGCAGACACGGTGCAAGTAGAAGAGTTTTATGGCAAAGAAAAAGCCTACGAAATCATCACCGAAGCGATAGCCGATTATAAAAAAGATATTCTACCTTCTCTTACAAAATAAAAAATCAACATCCAACCATTCGTGCATTTGTGGCCATCTAACTTTACTTTTCTTCTTTAAATAAATTATGCGCTTGCAGTTCTTTCCATTCTATTAAATCTCTAATTACCACACTTGCGCAGGTCATGCCAAATACAGCAGGCAAATAACTAATGGTGCCATACGCGCTTTTTTTGTAGTTTGTTCCATCTGTGTACATAATACTTTTGCGTTCCGGAATTTCTTTGCTAAATACCGCTTGCACACCATGTTTTACACCAAGGCTTTTTAAGCGTTTGCGTATTTGTCCTGCTAGCGGGCACATACTTGTTTTGCTAATATCTGCTACTTCTATTTTTGTAGGATCCATTTTGCCACCAGCACCCATGCTGCTTACGATGCGATGCCCATTATCTACAGCTGTTTTTATTAAATATAATTTTGGGCTAATGCTATCAATAGCATCTATCACATAATCGTATTTGTTTTGCAACAATTCTTTTACTTGGTCCGGATTTTGGAAAGTATCCAACATGGTAATATTTACTGCAGGGTTAATATCTGTTAAGCGCTGTTGCATAAGCAATGCTTTGCTTTGTCCATGCGTGCTACTTAATGCTTGTAGCTGCCTGTTTCTATTAGTAGGGTCTACCACATCGCCATCTACAATGGTTACCGTGCCAATGCCAGCCCGCACAATAGCTTCGGCTGCATAGCTTCCTACGCCTCCTAAGCCCACTATTAGCACATGACTATTTTGTAAAATATCACTACCTGATTTGCCTATTAATAATTCAGTTCTTTCTTTCCAGTTTTTTTGTTCCATCACAATTTGTTGTTGGTAAAAATAGTATTAAAATTTTTAGTGATTTGGTTTTCTAATGCTTGCCAACTAATTTTTTTGATTTGTGCAACTTTCGCATACACTTCTGCTATTTGTATGTTTTTATCATCATCCGTTTCTAGCAATAATTTTTCTGTAGGAATATTATTGACTAATGCATGAGCATTGCTTTTATTATTTACAACTGCACCACCAATGCTGATGTAAAAATTTTCTTGCAAATACCTAGCTAAGATAGCTGCATTTTGATTAAAGCCGTGTATAATAATTGGCACTGTGTTTTTTTCTTTTTTTAAAAGAGCAATTACTTCGCTGCTTGCGCGCACACAATGTATTACTAATGGTTTTTGAATAGCATTTGCCAATTGAATTTGTTTACAGAAATAATCTGTTTGTAATTGCCAATCGGTAGTGCACAATTTATCTAAGCCACACTCACCAATGGCAATACAGTTTTCTTGCAGTGCAATTTTCTGTAGCATTAAAAAATCATTGCTTGCATTTTGCAAATACCAAGGGTGCAAGCCACATGTAAATAATTGAGCAGGTATAGGTTCATAGGCTTGTAATGTTACTACATTGCCAATTGTAGCAGATGCAACATGCGTATGAATATCTATCTGCATTGGTAATTATTTTTTCAAAGGGTTATCTGCTTCTTTTGCAAAATGGTTAAACACTAGCTTATCTGCCAAGCTAGGCAACAATTTATTAATCCATACCGTTAGTTTGCCTTGGCTTGTCATTACCACAGTTCTTTTTCTGTTAGCAATAGCAGCTATCATAATGTTTGCGCATTGCTCTGCGCTCATTAGTTTATCTTCTTGCAAAGGTGTTTCTCCTTGTGCATTGCCTTGTGCATTAATGGCTACATTCCTAATATTGCTAGCCGTAAAGCCAGGACTCACCCACATTACATGCACGCCGCTGTGCAACAATTCTGTACGCAAGCTTTCCATAAAGCCTTGTAGGGCAAATTTGCTACTACTATAGCCACTGCGTGCTGGCAAACCTCTATAGCCTGCAATGCTACTTGTACTGCATATAACACCTTTTGTTTTTTTAATGCTTGGCAATGCATAGTAAGTGCAGTGTACAGCGCCCCAATAATTAATATTCATCAACTGGTGCATAACCTTAAGGTCTATACCATCAAACATGGCGCGCATACTAATGCCTGCATTATTAATTAAAATATCTATTTCGCCATTTTTTACAATTGCTTGTTCTATAAATTGCTTGCAGTCTACCTCAATACTTACATCTGCAATGGCGCAAAACGCCATTGGATTGCTTCCGAACTCTTGTAATAATCCTTCAATATTTCTTGCGCAGCAGCTTATTTTGTATCCTGTTACCAAATATTGCTTTACCAAAGCCAATCCAATTCCGCTGGAAGCCCCTGTTATTACTACGTGTAGCGTATTTTTCATTATTTATTTAAAAATATTATTACGAAAGTAACAGAAAGTTTTGGTTATCCACAAAAAATCCCTACTTTTGCAGTCCTAAAATGAGAAATCACAAAAGGAATTAATCTTTTTACAGATTAGTTGATTTGGTAGCTCAGTTGGTAGAGCATCCCGATTTTTAATCGGGAGGGCACACTGGGTTCAAGTCAATAGTTCTTTAAAATAAACAACAATTACAATATTTGTTGATTTGGTAGCTCAGTTGGTAGAGCAATACACTTTTAATGTATGGGCCCTGGGTTCGAGTCCCAGCCAGATCACACACTACAAAACACCTCTTGATTTTTCAAGGGGTGTTTTTATTTTAAACA
>CAIXQW010000189.1 GCA_903921675.1 uncultured bacterium
AAATAAAAACGGAAAATAATTTGCTTAATAATTATTTTAGCCCAAATTCTAATAATGTTTTATTGGCATGTACCCCAAATAATGATATCTACCTTGCTGCCAATTATTACAACCCAATTTATCCAAATCCATTGGATAATATATTTAATTATAATACACAAGGCAATAGCGATTACTATTTTTCAAATTTTGATAGTAATGGAGTATTTAACTGGTCAAAAAATATCAGCGGTGTATATGGAGATGGAATAAAAGATTTTTATTATAAGAATTATTCAATTGTAATTGAATCACAATTCGCATCACCTACTTTAAATTTAGATTCCAATCAATCAAATTTTACAGTAATAAATATAGGTCTTTCAGATGTTATTATTTCTGAATATGATTCTGCGGGCAAATTTATTTGTGGAGGTACAGTTAATGGTGCAAATAATCAAACTGCTTTCCAAGTTTTAAAAACAAAAAATAATGGTATTTTATTTTCTGCATATTGTAGAGATATTTCTGATATAGATCCTAGTTCTAGTATTTTAACTACAACAACAAATAGCTATTCTATCGTTAAACTCCAACCCAATCATCCTGCAATAGCCAATATAGATTCTGCAATTTACACCTGTAATGCCGATAGCCTGCTTATACTATGCGGTGCAAATGATTATGATACCGATTATTGTTTTCAGTTATTATACTATTTAGATTCTGCCACTAGCAAATATGGTTTGGTAAGTATAGATTCTAATACTGGCAACTTGGTTTATCATTTAAAACCAAATAACCCATGTAGCAATGCACTTATAGATACGGTGTATTACCATGTAGCCGATAGAAAATTATTACTTTACATCTCCAACAGTTTTGCAGTAGTGCAATTGCCATGTCCTTGTATTAATCATCCTCCTTCTGCCAATCCAGATTCCTTCATCACGGCTTGCAATACCGCTACAACTATTTACCCCAAAATAAATGATACAGATATAGACTCTAGCCAACATATTACCATTACCAACCTTATTACCACAAGTTTGCAAGGCAGTGCAATCTACACAGATAGCACAATTACATTTACTCCAAACACAGGTTATAGCGGCACAACCACCTTGCAATATTTTATTTGCGATAATGCTATATATAGCCTCTGCGATACAACAACAGTTACTTTTAGCGTTACCTATTGCAATCATGCGCCAATTGCTGCTGCAGATAGTTTTAGTTTTTATTGCTTAGATAGTTTGCTTATTCATCCTTTAGGCAATGATGCAGATGCAGATACTTTTCAGCAAATCCATATTTCTGCCTTGCTTATAGCAGGCTTGCAGGGGACTGCTATGTATACAGATACAAGCATTACGTTTTACCCCAATACTAATTTTACTGGCATTACTACATTGCAATATATTGTATGCGATAATGATACTGCTAGCCTATGCGATACAGCATCAGTTACTTTTTTTGTAGCAGCTTGCAACCATGCACCGATAGCCGCAAACGATGTGGCAATTATTGCTTGCCAAGATAGTATTTGGCTGCAACCATTAAGCAATGATAGCGATGCAGATAGCAATCAAACCATTAGCATTACCAATATTTATGCCTATCCTAGCAAAGGAACAATTGTAAAAAATGGCAATTCAATTTTGTACAAAGCCTTGGCATGTAAAAGTGGGATAGATAGTTTTAGTTATATTGTTTGCGATAATCATACAGATGCCAAATGCGACACAGCAGTAGTTTATATACAAATTGCTACTTGCGGATGCGAACCACCAGTGGCTAATTTTAGTGTAAATTTAGATACTATTTGCACCGGAAAATGTGTGCAAGTGCAAGACCTTAGCACCAATTTTACCAATGCTTGGAGTTGGACCTGCATTGGCGCAAATCCAAGTACTAGTAGGTTGGCAAATCCAATATTTTGTTTTGGCAATGCAGGGCAATACAACATTACCTTAATAGCAGCCAACAATTTTGGCAGCGATACATTTAGCTTCGTTAATGCGGTAACCATTGTACCATCGCCAACTATTAGTATTAGCCACGATACAAATGTAGCAGCAGGTAGCAGTATTGCATTGCAATGCAGTGGCGCAGTAAATTATGCGTGGTGGCCAATTACAGGATTATCCAACCCTAATGGCAGCAGCACAATGGCTAGCATCCACCAACCAATTAGCTACTTATGCACTGCAAGCGATGCCAACAATTGTACCGCATCTGCAGCTGTAAATATTGGCATTATTAGCCAATTGGTAATACCAAATGCATTTAGCCCAAATGCAGATGGAATAAACGATGAGTTTGCAATTCAGCTGCCGCCACACACCAATTTTCATTTACGCATATTTAATAGATGGGGCAATGAAATATTTACTAGCACTGCCATCCAAAATAAATGGAATGGAAAATTCAAAAATGTAGATGTGCCTATGGAAACATATTTTTATACACTTACTTGGGTTGATGCTAAGAATGTAGAACATATAGAGAATGGGGAGTTGACAGTGGTGAGGTGATTTTTTTATTGTTGTGGCTAAAATAAACTTTATGCAAAACAAAAAATATAAAGTAGAATTGCTTACAGGCGATAGTAAAATCTACTGTATAATACTGCTATTGGCATGCTGTTGCAAGAAGCATACTTAAAAATTGAATATATACATGCTAGCTTTAGTATACCAATTTTGCTAAAAGAAATGGATAGATTGGCAAAAGAAAAAGAAGACTAGAATCTAAATGATTGCTTGCTTAATACGCACTAATTGCTCTAATAAACCTTGCATTTCATTTAATGGTAGCATATTGGCTCCATCGCTTAAAGCCTCCGCTGGTGTGGGATGCGTTTCTATAAACAAACCATTAGCACCAGTTGCAATAGCACACTTAGCCATTGTAGATACATATTGCGGAGTGCCGCCAGTAATGCCACTACTCTGGTTGGGCTGTTGCACTGCATGTGTACAATCCATCACTACTGGATAACCACTTTGCTGCATGATTGGAATATTTCTAAAATCTACAATCAAATCGTTGTAGCCAAAAGAATTACCTCTTTCTGTTAGCATAATTTTTGTATTGCCGCTATCACATACTTTTTTTGCTGCATGGTGCATGCTTTCTGCATTTAAAAATTGCCCTTTTTTAATATTGATAATTTTACCTGTTTGTGCAGCTGCTTCTAGTAAATCTGTTTGTCTACTTAAGAATGCTGGAATCTGCAATACATCTACGTATTCTGCAGCCAAAGCAGCATCTTCGTTGGTATGAATATCTGTAACCAATGGAATGCCAAAAGTTGTTTTTACTTTATGCAAAATTTGCAAAGCTTCTATATTGCCAATGCCTGTAAAAGACGATTTGCTAGTGCGATTTGCTTTTTTATAACTACTTTTAAATACCAACGGAATTTTTAACTGGCTACAAATATTTTGTAAAGTTGCTGCAGTTTGCATGATGTTTTTTTCATTTTCTACCACACATGGTCCTGCCAATAAAAAAAATGAATTGCTATTGTATTGCTGGCCAAATAAGTCTTTTAAAAATTCCATTTTATTAATTTTGGCAAAGGTAAGTAAACTAAAACACGATTTAAATTATTATCGTAAATGTAATTAGATTGTTTTTTTAATATTAAATTTACCCTTCATCACTACGAAAGTATAGAAATATGAGTCAAGAAAATATTTTAATAATAGGAGCAGGAGGACAAATAGGCGTGGAACTTACCGCAGCATTAAGAAAAATTTATGGCGATGCACATGTAGTGGCTAGCGATTTAAAAGACGAACCTCATCCATTATTAAAAGACAAAGGCCCATACGAAAAAATAGATGCCATGAAAAAAAGGCAGATAGTAGAAGTAATTAAAAAATATGGTATTACACAAATTTATCATTTAGCTGCAATACTTAGTGCCACCGGCGAAATGAGACCAAATTGGGCTTGGGGAATAAATATGAATAGCGTTTTGTTGTTGCTAGAAATTGCAAGAGAAAAGAAATTAAAAAAAATTTATTGGCCAAGTTCTATTGCAGTTTTTGGACCAACTACACCAAAACAAAATACGCCGCAAAAAACAATTATAGAGCCTACAACAGTTTATGGCATTAGCAAGTATGCTGGCGAACAATGGTGCCAATATTATTTTGATAAATATAAAATAGATGTACGCAGCATTCGCTATCCAGGCTTAATTAGTTATAAAAGCCATCCTGGAGGCGGCACTACAGACTATGCTGTAGATATTTATTACAAAGCATTAGCCGATAAAAAATATACCTGCTTCCTTGCAGAAGATACCTATTTGCCAATGTTATATATGCCAGATGCAATTCGCGGAACAATAGAATTGATGGAGGCTAGCGCAGATAAATTGAGTACAAGAATGGGCTACAACTTAAGTGGTATGAGTTTTAGCCCTAAAGAAATTACTGCAAGTATTCAAAAACATATCCCAGATTTTACTATTGATTATGCACCAGATTTCAGGCAGGCCATTGCCAACTCTTGGCCACAAAGCATAGATGATGCAGTTGCGCAAAAAGATTGGAATTGGAAAGCAGCATACGACTTAGATAAAATGACAGATGATATGCTGAAAAATCTAAAAAAGTAAGCTAAGATTACCTATGCATCTAAGTTCCTAAGCTGTAAAACATTAGAATATACATTACTAAACAGTTTTGCAATTGCTTCAAAACCATATTTACTAGCGGCTTCTGCAGCTAATAATTCTTGTTGAAAGATGGAATAATTTTGCATCATTTGAAACATAGCATTTTTCAAATCATTAATTGCAGTGCTACCACAAATTAATCCATTTGTATCGTTTACCATTTCTGGAAAAACAGGTGCATTGCTTACTATCATTGGTCTGCCGCAACACAAACTTTCTATTACGATGCAGCCTTGCGTTTCCATATCACTATATAAAATTGTTGCATTTGCAGCTTGTATTACAGACGGCATATGTGTATGAGGAACCAAGCCTTTTTGCAAAACAATATTTTCTAAATGATATTGAGTGATGTAATGATGAATTGACGCTGAGAAGGGAATATGCAGATGCAATTGAAAGTTATTATTTTCTTCTGCTAATAATTTTGCAGCTTCTACAATTTTTAAAACATTTTTTTCTGGCCAATTCATGCTGGCATGTAAAAAAATAAATGGACTATCTGTGTTTATTTTTTCAAAATAAAATTGAGAAGTATCCACTACATTACTTACTACGGTGGTTTTTATTTTAGGATCAAATTTCTTCATCCAAGTAGCTAAATATGCTGAAACCGGCATACACATATTTGCATGTACCAAACTTTGGCGCACATAATATTTTTTAAGAAATGAGTAATTATTAACCGTATGTTGTTTATAATATTTCGTATTAAAATATCCACTGTGTTCGCTAATTACATAAGGCGTTTGATATTTTTTAAATAGCCGGTATGCTGCATATCCCGCGCGCCAATGGATATTTGCATGAATAATGTCTACTTTATTTTGCTGATTACAATGCAAAAATAATTTTTCTATTGTTTGGTAATAGCGTTGTTTTTTAAATACAGAATTGTATTTTGGATGAATGTAAATTCTATGGATAATGATATTTCCTTGCTCTTCTGTTTCCCATATTTCATGAGTATTTTGAGCAATATCGCTTTCTATAACATATGCAACACTTACTTTATGCATGGTAGCAATTGCTTGTGCATGACGCAATATAAAATCGCCTTCGAATGCATCGTGCCTACTAGGCAACCAACTAGCTATGAAAAAAATATGCAATGGGGCAGCACTCATTTATATTTACAAATTAAATACTTCATAGCCAATACTCCTAAAAAATATTAAAAAATAGAAATACATTTGCGGCATGGCAAAATGCCGAGGAAAAATATTAACTGGCTTTGATACCAATACTGGCAATGGTGCTGCTAGAGAGTGCTGCAAAGAACTACTATTGCTGCTGCCGATTTGGTGGGAAATGCCAAATTTGTTCACGTGTTCCAACGTAGCGAAGATGGAATTGCTACAATATTAGAAATTGATAAGTTAAGTAAGTACGATTTGGTAGCTTCTTAAAGGGATTTTTATAAATTTGCTGTTATGAGTGAAGTATTACATCCTGTTCAAATTAGTGAATTGTCCCAGCATTATATTACCCAAGAAGAAAAATATGGTGCACATAATTATCATCCATTGCCGGTAGTAATAGAGCGTGCCAAAGGTGTATTTATGTATGATGTAGATGGTAAACAATATTTTGATTTTTTAAGTGCATATAGCGCCGTAAATCAAGGGCACTGTCATCCAAAAATTATTGCTGCATTAATAGAACAAGCACAAACTTTAACGCTTACCTCGCGTGCTTTTCATAATAAAAATTTAAGCGATTATACAAAGTACATTACAGCATTTTTTGGCTATGATAAAGTATTGACCATGAATACAGGTGTAGAAGCTGGAGAAACTGCTGTAAAATTGGCGCGCAGATGGGGTTATGATATTAAAGGTATTGCAGATAACGAAGCGGTGATTGTATTTGCAGAAGGTAATTTTTGGGGAAGAACAATAAGTGCAATATCTTCTAGCCAAGACCCAAGTAGTTTTGCTAGATTTGGCCCCTATACACCAGGGTTTCTTTCTGTGCCTTATAATAATATTGCATCTTTAGAAGCTATTTTTCAAAATAAAAATATAGCTGCATTTATGTTTGAGCCTATCCAAGGCGAAGCAGGTGTGGTGGTGCCAGATGAAGGCTATCTTACTAAAGTTAGAAATCTTTGTACAAAGTATAATGTGCTAATGATTGCAGATGAAATACAAACTGGTTTGGCGCGTACTGGAAAAATGCTAGCTTGTGATCACGAAAATGTGAAGCCAGATATTTTGGTATTGGGTAAAGCATTAAGTGGTGGTACAATACCTGTAAGTGCTGTATTGTGTAATGATGATATTATGCTAAACATCAAACCAGGAGAACATGGTAGTACTTATGGTGGCAATCCATTGGCTTGTAAAGTAGCAACTGTAGCTTTAGAAGTATTACGCAATGAAAATCTATCTGATCATGCAGAAACATTAGGAGAATATTTCAGAAAATCATTGAGAGAATTGAATCATCCAACTATTCAATTGGTGCGCGGTAAAGGCTTGCTGAATGCTATCGTAATTCATCATGCAAACCCAGAAGCTGCATGGGAATTATGTTTGCTAATGATGGGAAAAGGATTACTTGCCAAACCTACACATGGAGATAAAATAAGATTCGCTCCACCACTTACTATTACTAAAGAGCAAATAGATGAATGCTTAGTAATAATTAAAGAAAGTTTGGAAGAATTGCCCGCATAATTTTTTAATATTTATACTAAAAATGCCGAATATTTATTCGGCATTTTTTATACCAAATTACGCGATAGGATTTGAGAAACGAAAATACTAGCGCGTTAGTTTGTATTACCCTGATTTAGTATTTGTTAGCAATATTTTTTTCTGTCAATCGTACAGCTTGGTGGAAAAATTGATTTACAAATACTTACATCGTTTCAGCATTTCTAATGCTGAATACGGGTTACTTTTCTAAAGCCAATCTATTGCTTAATATTTTTCCAAAATAACCACAAAGTAATATTACTGCAATGCTAATATATCCAAGATACGGATAGCCATGTATCACACCATTGGTATCATTGTAAGTTAAATGTCCTGATGTAATAGTTGCAATGCCTGTTCCTAAACTTTGTAGGCAAGAATTAAAACTCATAAAACTACCTCGCGTATGTGCAGTTACACTTTGTGTAATCATAGCTTGTGCAGGCACGCTGCGTGCTATAGTAACTGCAAACCATATTGCAAATATTAATAGTATCAACCACAATGGCCAAGCAGGCATATTAGTTACCATAAAAATAAATGGAACAGAAAAAATAATAGCAACAATAAATATTTTAATCTTGCCATGCTTATCTGCTAATTTGCCTGTAATATTGGATGCAATAAT
>CAIXQW010000190.1 GCA_903921675.1 uncultured bacterium
ATTATGTGTGATTACCAATATAGGATTAGATCATACTAATTTATTAGGTACAACATTGCCAGAAATTGCTACCCAAAAAGCTGGAATTATTAAAGCATCTGTACCTGTAGTAATTAGCCAAACACAAGAAGAAACAGAAAGAGTGTTCACAAATAAAGCATTAGAAAAAAACACTTCTATATTTTTTGCAGATAAAGTAATGGAGGTGATTGGCATGGATAGCGCCACAATTGGTTTGCAAAAAATGAAAGTAGTAAACACCGCTAAAATGAGTATTACCAATTACGAGTTAGATATCCTTGGCAAGTACCAACAAAAAAATGTAAAAGGAGTTTTATTGGCTTTAGAAATTTTGCAACAATACAATTGGAATATTTCTGCACAAAATATTGTAGATGGATTAAAAAACATTAAAAATAATACAGGCTTAATGGGTAGGTTTGATATGCTGGAAACCTCCCCAATGCTAATTGCAGATGTTGCGCATAACGCAGATGGGATCACAGAAGTATTAGCACAAATAAAAAACATCCAACACAACAACTTGCATATTATTACTGGCTTTGTGGCAGATAAAGCAGTAGATAAAGTTTTAGCATTATTTCCAAAAAATGCAAACTATTATTTTACGCAAGCTAATATCCCTCGCGCATTGCTTAAAGAAAACTTGCAAGAAACAGCAAAACAATACCAATTAAATGGCGAAGTATATAACAATGTAAACACTGCATTACAAGCTGCAAAAGCTAATGCTAGCAAAGAAGATATTATTTTAATTTGTGGAAGTTTTTTTATTATTGCAGAGTTGGAACAATACTATAACAACTAGTTTTACAATCTACCATTACCTTTACAGCATCCAAAAAACAATAAAATATTAAAAAGTACCTACCATCTTGATACTTAATACTTGATACTAATATGCACTACGTTACAGCAGAATCTATTTCTAAATCATACGGAATTACCAAGCTTTTTTCCAATATTACTTTTCATATTAGCCAAGGCGATAAAATTGGTTTAATTGCCAGAAATGGTACAGGTAAAAGTACTTTACTAAAAATATTGGCAGGCCAAGATACTTTAGAAGATGGTAAACTATGGATTCATAAAGATGTAAAAGTAATTTTGTTTGAACAAGAACCTGCCTTTAATGATAAGGACTCTGTGTTGGATAATATTTTCCATTTGAACCATCCAATAATTAATGCCATTAAAGAATATGAAATAATTGTTGAAGATAAATTGGATGATAAAATTGGGGATGCCATTGTAAAAATGGATGAACTTGGCGCCTGGGATTTTGATAGTAAAGTAAAAGAAATTTTAGGCAAATTAAATATTCATCAGTTGCACCAAACAGTTGGTACACTTAGCGGTGGACAACGCAAAAGAGTAGCATTGGCGCGCACTTTAATTGATATTGGTTTCGAGAATCAGCATACATTATTATTGATGGATGAGCCTACCAATCACTTGGATGTACAAACTGTAGAATGGTTAGAAAATTATTTATCTAAAGAAAATACAACCATCGTTTTAGTAACGCATGATAGGTATTTTTTAGATGATGTGTGTAATGAAATTTGGGAATTGGATAATGATACCATGTACACCTACAAAGGCAATTATGAAAATTATTTAGAGAAAAAAGCAGCTAGGCAAGAAGCAGATGCAGCAAGCCTAGGCAAAGCAAAAAATACATTCCGTAAAGAGCTAGAATGGATGCGCAAGCAACCCAAAGCGCGTACTACAAAAAGCAAAAGCCGCGAAGATAATTTTTATGAAATAGAAAAAATAGCCACTGCCAAAAAGCAAGAGTTGAGCCTGAAGCTAGAAATGAAAATGAATCGACTTGGAGGCAAAGTGCTAGAGATGAAAGTAGTACGCAAAGCCTTTGGCGATTTGAATGTTTTAGATGGATTTACTTACACATTTAGCCGTGGCGAAAGAGTTGGTATAGTAGGTAAAAATGGAATTGGCAAGAGTACTTTTTTGAATATGATAATGGGCACAGAAATGCCTGATACCGGAAAAATAAATCATGGCGATACAATTGTATTTGGTTATTATAGCCAAAAAGGATTGGTGTTCAAACATGATGTTCGCGTGATAGAATATGTAAAAAATATTGCAGAAAGTTTTCCATTGGCTAAAGGTGGAAGCATCAGTGCAGCGCAGTTTTTAGAGTTGTTTTTATTCCCGCCAGATAAACAATTTACTTACCTAAGCAGCCTTAGTGGTGGCGAAAAAAAGCGATTATTACTATTAAGTATTTTATTTACAAATCCTAATTTTTTAATATTAGATGAACCTACCAATGATTTGGATTTACCAACGCTAGAAGTATTGGAAGATTTTTTAGTGCAGTTTCAGGGTTGCCTAATTTTGGTAAGCCATGATAGGTATTTTATGGATAAATTGGTTGACCATTTATTTGTGTTTGAAGGCGATGGTATTGTAAAAGATTTTCCAGGGCATTACTCCGATTATAGAATTGCGCAGCGTGCAGAAGAAATGATGGCTAAGGAATCAAAAAATGCAAAACCTGTAGAAGCACCAAAAGTAGACGCAATTGCAAAAAAACGAATGAGTTTTAAAGAAAAGCACGAGTTTGAAAACATTGAAAAAGAAATTGCAAAACTACACGAAGAGCAAGCTATCATTACCGAAAAAATGATGCACACCATTATTTTCGACGAGATTCAATACCTAAGTAATAGAAGCACAGAAATAATTAGTTTGATAGAAGAAAAAGAAATGAGATGGTTGGAATTAAGTGAAATGACTATTTAGGAATTTAGAATTACGATTTTAGAACTTTATCAATTGAATTATAAAAACAACCTTATAGATAGTAAAAGATGTTGTCTATCTAGGAACCACAAAAATAATTATTATTCCACAATCCTTTTTACCACTCGTAATCGATGGGTTCTTTTGCCTGTCAATCTACTTACAATTCCTGCATTGTCTATATCATCTATTGTTACGCCGCCAGCGCTTTCTGTAGCATGAATAATTTCAGATTCGTTTAATAATATACCAACATGCGTTATGTTTCCATCTTCATCATCAAAAAAAGCAAGGTCTCCACATTTTGCATTTTGTAGAAAATCTAACACTTGCCCCTGCTGGCTTTGCCAAGTAGCTTCGTGCTTTAAAGGAATATTAAAATACTTGTATAGCATAGCACTAAATCCACTACAGTCAATACCTGCATGTGTGCGACCACCCCAAACATAAGGCACATGCATGTAGGATAATACGATTGGCAAAATATTTTCTTGCGTAAAACTAGTTTGCATTTTTACAGCATTGCTCAACAACTGAAATGGTAAATGACCAATGAGTAAATCATGATTTTTTAAATTAGGTAGTGATGCGCCAGCCGGTAAATAAATAATATGATTTGCCAAACGCATTTGCCCAAGAATTGGTTCTTGCATAAATTCTGTTGCAGGCAAATTTTCTACTTCTGTAAACTGCGTATGCAATACCCATCCTTCGTAATTATCCCACTGCGCTTGAATGCGCGCCCAATTATTTTTTGTTTCTAGAATGGTTACCGCTTCACCAAATAATACTTGGGTTTCTAGTTCGGACTTATGAGAGGCTTCGCTCATCACATTGCTTTGGGCTACATGGCAAATGGCTATTTTCATACACTTATTGTAAATGGAAAGTAATTTTCCAACTAAATTTAAATTTATTAAGCCGCAAATTTACAATTATTATTTGCATGGCTTATCTTTAATGTCTGAATTTACTTTGGGAAGATATCCAATACATATTAGCGACGAAGAATTAGTAAAAATATTTTGCACGCAGCACGATAAAGGTGCTTTAGGCGAATTATTTGATAGATACCAGCATTTGGTAGTTAGTATTTGTTATAAATATTATTTGGATAAAGAAATGGCTAAAGATGCCATGATGCAAATTTTTGAAAAACTAATGGTAGACCTACCAAAGCAAGAAATTCAATACTTTAAAGCATGGTTGCATACTGTAAGTCGCAATTATTGTTTGATGCAATTGCGAAAAGCAAAACTGCCTACCAAACATGTAGAAAATATCGAGAATTACGATATGGAAAACGAGGAAGGATTGCATCTGGCTATACAAAAAGAAGAGAATCTTACAAAAATGCATCAATCCATTATGCAATTAGATGAAAAACAGCGCGTTTGCATCGATTTATTTTATTTGCAAAATAAAAGTTATGCTGATATTCAATCGGCTACAGGCTTTACCTTTATGGAGGTAAAAAGTTTTATTCAAAATGGTAAAAGAAAATTAAAATTATTAATGAGCTAAACTTGAGCACACATTTACACATATCACCCAATACTTGTTGCACACAAAGGCAATTACTAGGCTATTTAGATGGATCGTTAAATGCTGCAGATGTAAGAGATGTAGAGCTACATTTTACAGATTGCCAAATTTGTAGTGATGCTTTAGATGGATTGTGTATGCTTTCTGCAGATGATAGATTGGAGTTAATGAACAATAAAAATCCGTTTACAGCTTCCTCAGAACAGTCATTGCGTGTGGCTAGTAAAAAAAATAGAATTTGGCAAATTGCCGCTGCTGTATTTTTATTATTTGGTGCAGGCTTAGCTTATCAACAATGGAAAAAGCATGGACTAGAAGATGATAAAACCGTGGCTACTGTGCAGCAAGAACCAGCTACCCCAGCAGAAGTTCAAAAAGAAATGCCAGTGCCACATGCTATAGAAATAGATTCCGTTTCTAAGGATGCAAATAATCCACAAGATAATGATGTAAAATTTACACCACCTATTTCTACGAATACTGTCAACTGCCCACCAGACCCTCCGGCTCCTACTGTAGCTGCAATAAATGTACAAGACGATGCTAAATATTTATATGAAAATAAAGCTGAAGAAGATGTGGCAACGAAAGATAAAATTCTAGCTGCAAATGAATTAAAAGAAAGTGAAAAAGTTATTATATCAGAAACAAAAAAACCAGTAGCATCCGTAAAAAATATTTATCCAGCACCTGTTGTAGATAATAACAACAATTTTAATTCAAATTTTGCACCAACTTCCAATTATACAAATACAGAACAATTAATTAATGGGGCCTATCAACCTAAGGACACTAAAGGTGTGACTATTGGTGGAGCAAGATCTAAAAATGCAACTTATGTAGTAGATGGAATAGCTACTAAAACTGTAAGCAAAAAAGAGAATAAAGCGCCTGCAATGCAAGGCTACACAGGCATGGATGGCAAATTACATTCTCTGCAAGAAAATACAGAAAATGAATTGGCGCTGATAAAATCTGCATTCAACAATAATAATTACGACTCTGTAATTACTAGTGCAGAAAAATTCTTACAAACTAAAAGTGGTGCGTATAATACCGAAGCGCAATACTATTTGGCTTTGAGCTACGATGCTAAAAATAATCGCGCACAGGCTATTACAATAATGATGCAATTAAAAAATGCAAAAGGTAAGTTTGGCAAATTGGCTAAAAAGCAATTGTTGGCTTGGCAAGAAGCGAAATAAAAAAAGTGAAGTACAATTGCTTATACTTCACTTCTATCAATATTTTTATTTGATGATTCCCAATACTCCTAATATAACTGCTACAGCTACTATAGTACCAATAACAATACTTAAAAAAGTAATCGTGCGTTTTTGTGCTATATGAATCGCCATCATTCTATGGCGCTCTCCAAGGTTGTTAATTACTTTTTCTATTTTATTAAAAGCACTTTCTCCTTTTACTACATAATCGTATGCACCATTGCGCATGCTTTCTAAAGCTACTTCCAATTTATCTTCGCCCGTAAACATTACTACCTCTGTAGTTGGGCTTACTTGTTTGATTTGCTTTAATACCTCTATACCATTTTTAGATGTAGTAATATGAGAGTTTAAATAATAGTCCAATACAATAATTTCTGGCTTTAAAGTTTTGATTTCTTCCATTGCATCCTCTCCATTATCGTAAATTTTTACCTCAAACAGGTAGCGCTCTGCCATATAATCTTTAATCATTTCTCTTTGCACTGCGTCGTCGTCGATGATAAACATATAGCGCACATGTTCTAGGTTGATTACTTTTTCTGCCATTTTTTTTCTGTGTTTGGTTAATTATTTACGTTACAAAGATAATTCTTACTTTTTAAAACAATGGCTAATTATTGTTTTTATTCGCCAATAATTGCTTTTAATTCTGCAAAAGCTTTGTTGCAAACTGCATCTAAATTCTTTAACATCTCAGGCAATTGGGCACGCATACTTTCATTCAAACTAGCTTTTTCTGTAGCCTGTACCCCACTCTTTTCTTCTTTTACTCCCATATAATTCATTTGGCTTTTTAGGCTATGTACATTTATTTTTACAGATTCGTAGTCTTGCTTAGCCAAAGCATCATTGGCATGTTGTAGCGATTCTGGCGCATTGCTTAAAAACAATTGTATGTATTTTTTTTGTTTTACTAAATCACCTTTTGTAAATGTTTGTAAAAAAGTAAGATCTGTAACGGTACCTATATCTTGTGGTTTTAGTACTTCATTTATAATTGTTTCCGCAGGTAATAGGTCTTTAAATTTATCGCCAAGTAGGCTCGTCATTTTATGTACCAATATTTCTGTATTAAATGGTTTGCTTACATATTCATCCATACCAACAGCTAGGTATTGCTGAATATCTTCTTTCATTACATTAGCTGTCATTGCCATAATTTTTACATCGCAATAAGGGCTATGCATAGCACTGCGTATGTGTTTGGTAGCTTGTACACCATTCATTTCTGGCATTTGAATATCCATTAAAATAATATCATACAATGTATGCTGCGCTTTTTCAATTGCTATTTTACCATTGTTGGCTATATCTATATTTATATTTGGCGCCAAATCTTTTAAAGTATCTACTGCTAATATTTGATTGAATTCATTGTCTTCGACCAACAACACATGTAAATGATTCAACATATTTTTATCGCTAGCATCTACTTCAAATTTTTGAATACCTTCTAAGGTTTGATTGGCAGAAATTGCAAAAGGAATTTCAAAAGTAAATGTAGTACCGTGGCCAATACTACTTTTAACAGAAATACTTCCACCCATTAAGTCTACCAATTGTTTGCTAATACTAAGGCCCAAACCAGTACCGCCATATTTGCGTGCTGTATCGCTGCCAGCTTGCGTAAATTTTTCAAATAAATTATTTACATAGTCTTGGCTGATACCTATACCCGTATCTATTACATCAAACTTTAATAGCAAAAAATCGTTTTCTACTTTACGAATTCTTACTTGTATTTTTACAGAACCAGTTTCTGTAAACTTAATAGAATTACCAACTAAATTTATTAGAATTTGTGTAAGCCTTGTAGGGTCGCCAATAATAACATCTGCAATAGCCTCTTCTACTTCTGTATGAAACTCCAAACTTTTTTCTGTTGCTTTAATGCGCAACATTTCATACACATTCGTTACAGCTTCGCGCAGGCTAAACGGAATTTTTTCTATTTCTATTTTACCAGCTTCTAGTTTACTAAGGTCTAGAATATCATTAATGATGACCAACAAATTATTAGAACTACTTAATATGGCATTCAAATATTTTTCTTGATGTGGTAAATGATCTTTTTCTTTTAGCAATCTACTCATACCCACAATTGCATTCATAGGAGTACGAATTTCGTGGCTCATATTTGCCAAAAATTGTTGTTTCAAATCGGCAGTGCGCTCTGCTACTTCTTTATCTTTGCGTGCAAATGCAATCTCGTGTTGCACCTGCATATTGCGCAATCTGTTTACGGCATCTAATTGAAATATTTCGGATTTATATAGCTCAAACAATTTAAGATTTTGATAGGCTTGATTAATATCGCCACTTTGCTCGTAAGCGATAGACAACCACTCATGAATACTCATAATATCATGCTTACGATTGTGTTCCTTAGCGCAAGTCATAGCTTGATTGAAAAAAGCCAATGCATCAGCACTATGTTTTTCGTCTAGCTCTATTCTGCCCAAATAAAATGCAGCCACAATATAGCTTTCAAAATAATTGGCGCCGCTACCCAATTCGTATGCATGCTTTAAATAGTTTTTTGCTTTTTGCAATTCTCCCATCATATAGTACACCTTGCCAATGCCGCTTGTAGCAAGGCAATGGACACTTGTATTGGTTTCGCTAAGCTCTACACATTTATAAAAATAGCTAATGGCATTTTTGTAATCTTCTTTTTTAAAATAAATATTACCAAGCGTTTGATACACACTTACAATACGATTTTTGTTTTCGTATTTTTCTAAAATATTTACAGAGCGCAATGCATAATCCATGGCATTGTCGTAGTCGAACAAATCGAAATGCAGATTGCTAATGTTTTTCATTACCACGCCTGTAGTATGCTCGTCGTTTTGTTTTTCAAAAATATCTAATGCATTTAGGTAGTATTTTAGTGCGCTACTTACCTCGCCAATATCGCGATAAATATTACCAAGTATATTGTAGCACTTAGCTTCTATTTTTTTATTTTTTAGTTTTTTGGCTAGGCTCAATCCTTCTTTCAATTCTATCATGCCAAGGTCGTTGTCTCCCATTTGCCAATAGCACATACCCACAGAATATGTGCTGCGTGCTACACCAACCTGATATCCTTCTTCTACAGCTTCTTTGCGCGCATCTTTAGCCAATTGCAGCGCTGCCATATTATCAAGCAGTCGCATTTCTGCAACCATATTTAGTTTTACATCTATTTTTTGTTTAGCATCTGTTGTGGCTAAATGCAATGCTTGTAATTCTTCTAATCTGGTGCTAGTCATCCTTAATAATTATTTAATGATACTGCAATTTACAAAATAGAAGGCTTGTTTTTTAGGGATAGATGTCATTGATTTTTGAGGGGGGGGAAGAAATAGTAGTTTGCTTAATTTCACAAAGTTCTACAACGGAAACGCAAAGTGCACAAAAATTTTCAATCTTCCTTCGCGTCTTTTCTGCCTTCTTTGCGTCTCTTTGTGCAAAAATCTAATATAGCAAATACTATAATTTAATCCTTCCATTTCGCCTCCAAGCGCAAAACCTCCTTGCTGCTATCAGTAATTTTTACACGATTATCTATACGCATACCCACAACCCAAACAATTTTATGATTGCTTTCTAGCACATAGGTTTTTTCTTTTTGCAGCAATGGAATTTTATTATCTATCAAAAATCGACCAACTTTTTTCTTTTTATCCATGCCTAAAGGGTAAAAATAATCGCCTTCCTTCCATATTCTAAGCAATAAAGGGTACTCCAATTTTGCCGCATCTAGCAGGGCAATGTTTGGGTTGGTGTTTAAATTTTCGGTTTTATTTGGCGCATTCAAGTGCAAAGTAAAATGGGCTGCAGCAACTTCGGTGGCAGAATGTTCAATTATAATATGATTACTTTCTGCACTTTCTGCGCTGGTAATTACCAAAAAATCATCCTGTTTTACAATTCGATATTTGTCGTTTGCCACCATTTTGCCATTGGCTGCATCCAAAATTTTCATTACTTCCTGGCTTTGCAAATAGCTAAATCCATACGGTTTGATGGCCTCATAAATCCATTGACTTATCGGTTGCAACTTTTTAAAGGCATTCAGGTGCAGGTACAATTCTCTGCCACGTTGGCTGCATGCCTTATGCAGTTGCTTGCTAATATGTGCTTGGTAAATGGTATTTACATTGGTCCAATTATCAATATTCCCCTGCATGGTTTTGGTAAATCGGGGGTCGGCATTTTCTATAGCAGGTATTACCAATAAGCGCATTTGGTTGCGCAGATAATCTGTCTTGGAATTGCTAGCATCATCGCGATAAGGCACCTGCATGGCTGCAATATATTTTTGTATCAATTGTTTATCTAAATTCAACAAAGGCCTTACAATCAATTGATTATTTATTTTACTTTCTATTTTAATACCTGTCAATCCATCCAAGCCAGTACCTCTGCAAATGTTCATCATTACAGTTTCTAATTGGTCTGCTGCATGATGTGCTGTAAGCACTGCTGCTAGTTTATTCGCCTCACAAAGTTCCTGAAAATAGCTATAACGCAGCATGCGTGCTCCTTCCTGAATACCAACCTTATGTTCTTTTATAAATGCTAGTGTATCGAAGTTTTTAGAATAAAAATCTATCTGCCATTTTGTACAAAAATCTTGCACCAACTTTTGATCGGCATTGCTATCCTCGCCGCGCAATTGATAATTGCAATGCGCCACAGCCACCCGATAGCCATTCACCACCAAGCCATGCAGCAATGCCATACTATCCATTCCGCCACTTACCGCTACCAAATATTTTTTACTTTTAGATAAATTGGCGGCAAGGGCAAGCGCTATACTTTTTGCCTTACTCATCCTCCATCAAATTGTCTAATGCGCTGCGCAGTTCATTCATGCTATGGTAATCGGCTTTTTGTTGCGCCATTTTAATACCCTCTTCGTAAATTTCCATGGCTTTTTGCTTTTTCCCTTTGCTTTCTAGTAATTTGCCTAAATGGTAATAGCTACCCACATAGCCAGGATCTGTGCTAATGACTCTTTCAAATAGGTTTTGGGCTTCTATTAAATCGCCTTTTTTAATGTTTTCTAAAGCCAATGCATGTAGCAGAAAGCAATCGTTTGGCGTATTTTCTAAAAATTGCAATATCTGCAATATTCTATGATTATTATCGTAGGTTTGATGACCACTCATATATTATATTTGTATCCTTATATTTATTGTTCA
>CAIXQW010000191.1 GCA_903921675.1 uncultured bacterium
AAATTTTTTAGCAAAAGCTTTTATACCTCTTTATTTTCTATTGTAAACAAAAAGAAATAGTACTGATTGATGCCTAGTAAATTGCAACAGAAAACAACTTTATTTTGGATATTATCTGTAATATTTTGGCTTGGATTATTTGCATGTTATTTGTTTTTTGGAGATCAGCAAATTTTATTTGCACTTAATCATCATTACAATTTTGGATTAGATATACTGAATGCAATATTCAGTTTTTTTGGAAGAGGTGATACTATTGCCATCTTTTTTATTTTATTGTTATTCAAACAATCATTTAGAAATATTACTTATTTAAAGTGGGTTGCATGCTATGGTATAGCAGCAAGCCTTATCAATTTTTTATTAAAAGAATATTTTAAAACTCCAAGACCTCTAACTAAATATTACGGAAATGTGCATATAGTAAAATGGCTAAGCCAAGCATATACGCATGGTTTTCCAAGTGGGCATACCTTAGGTATTTTTAGTTTTGCAAGTTTTATCATTTTTATTTTTAATGTAGATCATAAAAAATGGCATATCCTGTTATACATAATAGCTGCAGGCTGTGGCATTTCCAGAATTTATTTAGGACAACATTTTGCTAGTGATGTTTTATTTGGCGAAATACTAGGGTTATTAATTGGTAGCACTATTGGCTATTATGCTAAAAAAGAATTAGATAAAAAAGGTATTGATTTATTAAAATAAAACTTACTTTACACCTATGAAAATAGCTGCATTTATTCCGGCTCGTTTAGCAAGTACGCGCTTACCCAATAAATTAATTCTACCATTAGGCGAACATTCTGTAATAGCCACTACATATTTACAAGTTTTGCAAACCATGCTTTTTTCGGAAGTTGTATGCATTACAGATAGCATTGAAATTGAATCGCAAATAAATGCTATTCAAGGTAAAGTATTTTTAAGCACCAAAGAATATGAATGTGGTACGGATAGAATTGCAGAATTTGCAACAGAAACGGATGCAGATATCATCATCAATGTGCAAGGCGATGAGCCGTTTGTAAACACTACAATTTTAAAAGAATTAGCTAATTGTTTTAAAGATAACAATGTTCAAGTAGCATCTGTGATGATGAAAATATCAGCGCAAGATGCACATAATCCAAATTTTGTAAAAGTAATTTGTAATGTAGATGGCAATGCTATTTTATTTAGCAGAAGCCCTATTCCATTTAATAGAGATAATGCTCAAGTGCAATATTACAAGCATATTGGTATTTATGCTTTTCGAAAAGCCGCCTTGATTCAATTTGCTAAATTACCATTGCCCGAAATAGAGAAAATTGAAAAACTAGAAAACCTAAGATGGATACACCATCAGATACCTATTAAAATGATAGAAACGCAAGAAGCACCAATTGGCATAGATACATTAGAGGATTTAGAAATGGCAAGAAATAGAATAGCAAAATAAAATTATTTGAAGGGCATAAAAAAAGCGAACCATTACTGATTCGCTTTTTTCTATATGTTTTTTTTGTAACAGTTATTCTAAACCGCGACCAAAATACCAAACTAAACTAACTGAAGCTGGAGCACGCCATACGTTTAATCCAAAATCGCTAGTATTTACATCAGCAACTCCATTTTCGTTATTTCTTGTACCAGATACTGCACCTAAACCAATAATATTTGCTTGAATAGCTAATCTATTAACTGGCGTGAAAGCCATACCAAAGTTTGCAGCACCTCCAAATGAATTGGATGTATAACCAACTGTAGTAGAATTAGAACCACTATACGTTAGTAAATTTCCATTACCATTCATTAATCCTAAATCTAATCCACCTGTAAATGCGAACCAATTGTTTACTGGAAAATACTTTAAGCCATAAATACCAAATCCTACAGAACTATTTTTATCTTCTGTTTTGTAGGTAGATGTAGTTGTTTCATTTACTTTAGTAGAATTTACATCTAATTTCAAACCGATTTCTAAATTGTCTGAAACAAAATAGCCAACAGATGGAGTAAAGTTAGTACTAGTTGTTTTAGTAACAGGAACATTTGTAGGGTCCACTGTATTAGAATTATAACC
>CAIXQW010000192.1 GCA_903921675.1 uncultured bacterium
ATAATTACTTGCGAATGATAGTATATTAACGTTAGTTGTTTCTTGCTTTTACAAAAATAAAAATAATAGGCATTCGCTTTTTTGCATATTTTGCAACTTTTGATTACTAATTTACGACAAGTCGTAAATTAGAAGATGTATTTTGAAATAGAACAAATTTACTATCGGATATAAAAGAATAAGAACCATCTATTTTTTCTTTACATTTGCGGATATATGAAAGTATCAGAACACATTGCGAATGCAGATAATACACTTTTTTCTTTTGAGGTATTGCCACCCATGAAAGGAAAAAGTATTGATAGTTTGTATGCACATTTAGATCCATTAATGGAGTTTAAACCTTCGTTTATCAATGTAACTTATCATAGAAGCGAACAGATTTTTAAAAAGCGATCTGATGGCATTTTTGAAAAAATTGACATTCGTAAAAGACCAGGCACTGTTGGTATTTGTGCTGCTATTATGAACCATTATCAAGTAGATGCAGTGCCACATTTGATATGCGGAGGTTTTAGTAAAGACGAAACAGAAAATGCTTTAATTGATTTAAATTTTTTAGGCATAGATAATGTATTGGCTTTACGTGGCGATGCACCAAAAAATGAAAAAGTATTTGTAGCGCATCCGCATGGGCACCGTTTTGCCATAGACCTTGTAAAACAAATAGATAATTTGAACAAAGGCATTTATGTAGAAGATGATATTGTAGAGGGTGTAAAAACAGATTTCAGCATTGGCATAGCTGGTTATCCAGAAAAACATTTTGAAGCACCTAATTTGGAAATAGATATTATGTACACCAAAGAAAAAATGAATGCAGGTGCAGACTATATCACTACACAAATGTTCTTTAATAATGCTAAGTATTTTGAATATTTAGAAGCCTTAAAAGCAGCTAATATTAATATGCCTGTAATAGCAGGCTTGAAACCTATCTCTACTAAAAAGCAATTGAGCATATTGCCTTCTGTGTTTCATGTAGATTTGCCTACAGAATTAAGTATGGAAATTATGAAGTGCAAAACAGATAAAGATGTGGAGCAAGTAGGCGAAGATTGGCTAGTAATGCAATGCAAAGAATTGATTGCAAAAAAAGCACCTGTTGTGCATTTTTACACCTTGGGCAAACCTCAAATTGTGTACAATGTAATGAAAAGGATTTTATAATACCAAAAAGGTGGAATTTAACATTCCACCTTTTTGGTAAATATTTTTTTGATAATTATTTTGTCAATTCCTTTAATTGCGTAGCATACAAAATTGGAAATAATAGTGTACCCAGCACAGATATTACCATTGTTTTGGTATCTATTGTTACAGACTCCATTCCGTTTAAAATGATATTTAAAATAAAAGGAATAAATGTACCTGCTAAATAAAAAACAAACCCCATTTTTTTTCTTTTACGCATTTGCACCGCACCAATGATACAAAGTAATGCGCCAATGATAGTATATGCCAAGGTAAGCCCAATATTAGCGCACATTTTATTCATGGCATCTATTGCTTTTTCTGTCATGCCAGGTTGGTCTTGCAGTTTATCCATCATTTTGCATGTGATAGGCATTGCTAATATACCTAAAGCACCAAACCCGCTACCAATAAATGTAAGGATAGTTAGTACATTTAGCATTTGTGGTAATTTAGTATCTTGCTGATACTTTTCTAATAAATTTTTATTTTCTTCCATTTTTTTATTGTTTTAGGTGGCTAAATTAATTGTAATTCTACTAAATCGCAAATACTCAACAATTTACTTTTCCATCACTGCTATCATACTTATTTCTACATTTACTCCTTTAGGTAATCCTTTAACTGCAAATGTTTCTCTGGCAGGTGCATCCTCTCCAAAATATTTTCCATAAATTGTATTTACGGTAGCAAACAAACTCATATCACTTAGTAAAATGGTGGTTTTTACAGCATGGCTAAAATCTATTTTTGCCGCTGTAAGTATTGCCGATAGGTTTTGCATTACCAATTCGGTTTCTGCTTCGATACTATCCATTACCAACTCTGCTGTTTGTGGATGCAACGCTATTTGCCCGCTTATATACAACATGCCGTTTGCTATAACAGCTTGATTATATGGTCCAATTGGTGCAGGTGCATTGCTGGTTTTAATTATATTTTTACTCATTATTTTTATTTTATAAACAATGATAAACATTTTATCAAATAAAATGAAAATACAAGCACAACTAAATTTTAATTTCTACTTTTGCGCTACATGGTTCGCATTTTAAATATAGATTGTAGCAGCAATACCTTATACATTTCTATTGCAGAAAATGGTAAATTATTAACAGAAAAAACAGACATAGTACAGCGCAATCATGCTAGCAATTTACAACCATTTGTAGAAGAAATTTTACAAGCGTGTAGTTTAGGTTTTTCGGACTTGCATGCTGTGGCTGTAATGAATGGTCCTGGCAGCTATACGGGTTTAAGAGTGGGATTGTCAGCCGCCAAAGGCTATTGTTTTGCCTTAGATATTCCATTGATTTGTATAAGTAATTTGGAGGCCATAGCCCACCAGTATTATGATGAGAATCAAGACTTTAAACAAAATATTACTAGTATTATTTCTCCAATGAAAGATGAGGTTATCATTGAAGAATATAATAGCAATTTGATGTTAGTTACACCAGCTAAACATATCACTTTAAAGAATAATAACAATAATTATTTCATTGACACATTAAATATAATTGGATGTGTAAGTAATGATATTGTAAGCACTTTTAAAATAGCAAACTTTTATTATCAATTGTATAAAAATATGTATATCAACAGTTTATCATTCTCTTTATACCAAAAAAGTAGATTTAATGACATTATTGATGCTGAACCCAACTACTTAAAGGAGACATTTATTAATTAGTTGGAATTTTTTGTTTTATTTTTTAATTACCTTTGATTTTATTATTCCATAAAATCTATTCTTAATAGCTAACATTCTTGCCTATGAATTTTCAACTCGATACTATTGCTATCAAAAAAGCAGCTATGATTATACGCAGTGTTAATCATAAATTGCGTAATAGTATCATAAAGTTATTATTAGAAAATGATAAACTAACAGTTACCGAAATTTTCATTAAGTTAAGATTAGAACAGTCTGTTGCCAGCCAGCACCTTTCCATTTTACGCAGGTCAGGATTTGCAGAAACCACTAGAGAAGGTAAAAATATCTATTACAGCATCAACAAAGAAAAATTGGCAAGTATACAAAGCATCGTATTAAATTTAATAGAAGATTATAAAGCCAAATAATTGATATTTTTATTAATTCCTTTCTAACGAATATCTATTAGAGGCATCAAATAATTTATATTTGCACAAAATAGAATTATGTACATAGAACAATTGTATACAAACTGCCTAAGCGAAGCAGCATATTATATAGAAAGTGATGGCGAAGTGGCTATTATTGATCCTTTAAGAGATACCCAAAAATATTTGGATTTAGCAGAAAGCAGAAATGCAAAGATTAAATACATTTTCGAAACTCATTTTCATGCAGACTTTGTAAGTGGACATTTAGACCTTGCAGCCAAAACAAATGCCCCAATAGTTTATGGCCCAGATGCGCACACCAGCTTTCCCATTCATCAGGCAAAAGATGAAGAAATATTTGCAATTGGAAAAATAAAAATAAAAGCATTGCATACACCGGGGCATACTTTAGAAAGCACTTGCTACTTGCTTTTAGACGAAAACAATCAGGAGCATGCTATTTTTACTGGCGATACATTATTTGTTGGCGATGTAGGCAGACCCGATTTGTTTGGTGCTAGATATACAAAAGAGCATTTAGCAGAAATGATGTATTTAAGTTTGCAATCTAAAATTATGCCTCTGCAAGACAATGTAATTGTGTATCCTGCGCATGGCCCAGGTAGTAGTTGTGGTAAAAATTTAGGTCCAGAAACCTCTAGTACAATTGGTGCGCAGAAACAAACAAATTATGCATTACAGCCACAAACAAAAGATGAATTTGTAAAGGTAGTAACCACTGGGTTAAATCCACCACCTGCATACTTTCCAATAAATGCAAAAATAAATAAAGAAGGATATGACAGTTTAGATATTGTACTAATGCAAAGCAAACAAGCATTACCTGTAGCAACATTTAAAAACAAAATTACAGAAGATACAATTATATTGGATACTAGAAAAGCAGAAGTATTTACGCAAGGATTTATACCAAAAAGTATTTTTATAGGTTTAGAATCTCGCTTTGCAGAATGGGTTGGCACGCTTATTCCTTTTGACAAACCAATTTTATTAGTAACAGAAGAAAGCCAATTAGATGAAACATTAATTCGCCTAAGTAGAGTTGGATATGATAATGTGATAGGCTATTTAAATGGTGGCTTTGCAGCATGGCAAAACGCTGGAGAAGAAATTGATTTGATAATAGATGTGGATGCAGATGAACTGGCAATGGATTTAAAATTTGATGATAATATTGTGATAATGGATGTGCGTAAAGAAGGTGAATTTAATACTGGCCACTTGGTAGGTGCAAAAAATAGTCCATTGCAAGAGTTTACAAACCTACTTGCAATAGCTTCCATTGATGAGCAGGATAATGTATATGTGCACTGTGCTGGTGGATACAGAAGTGTAATTGCATGCAGTCTAATAAAAAAAGAAGGTGTGCATAATATTAGAAACATTGTAGGAGGCTGGAGCAAAATAAAAGATGTAGCAGAATTAGAAATTGTTGTACCAAGCACTACATTGAATTAATGCAACATTTAGCAGCTTTTTTACATGCCAACAATATTGCTTACAGTGCTATAGAGGCATTGCCGCAAAGCGGTGGAGATAGAAAATATTTTAGAATTCACACACCACAAACCACTCTAATTGCAACACTTGGAGAAAACACAATTGAAAACAATACCTTTCTTTCCTTCTCTAAAACTTTTGCAGAATTAGAGCTGGCTGTACCTGCAATTATTGCGCAAAACAAAGAAGGGAATATTTATTTGCAACAAGATTTAGGACAAACTTGTTTGTTAGATATGGTATTACAACATGGGTATACATCAGAAGTTTTTCTGCTATATCAACAAGCTTTGCAACAGTTAGCCAAGATGCAAATTACAAGTCATGTTGCAATAAATTACGATTTATGTATAGCCAATAAAGCATTTGATGAAAATGCTGCATTATATGATTTGCAATAT
Organism: uncultured bacterium; assembly: GCA_903921675.1. Lineage (GTDB taxonomy): Bacteria > Bacteroidota > Bacteroidia > Chitinophagales > Chitinophagaceae > CAIXQW01. The sequence goes on from CAIXQW010000192.1 coordinate 5,205, forward strand.
TGTCAGCACTATTTTGCAGACCAAGTAGGTATACAATACAATAAATTGCAATTGCAGTCAGAATTTATTGCATTGAGTAAAGTAATAGGCGCTATTGAGCCTATCTATTTTATGTACCGCGATTTTCAGGGAAGAAATATTATGGTGCATCACCAACAAGTATTTTTTATAGATTATCAAGGTGGCATGCAAGGTCCACTAGCCTATGATGTAGCAAGTTTGTTATGGCAAGCCAAAGCACAACTGCCACCTAGCTGGAAAATAGACTTATTCAATTATTATATACAATGTGCTAATGAATATTTGCCTTTTAAAATAGCTATAGAGAAATTTACAGAGGATTATTATTTAATAGTGCTAATGCGACTATTACAAGTATTAGGAGCATATGGCAGAAGAGGATTGCAAGAAAAAAAGAATCATTTTATTAGTAGCATTCCTTATGGCATACATCATTTACAAGAGTGGCTGCAATTAAAAAATATAGCAATACAATACCCAACTATTCATCAATTATTAGTAGAAATTATTAAATTAAAATCAGCATTTAAAACAATTGAATAAATGAATAACGAAAATAAATTACACATACTAGTACAAAGTTTTAGCTACAAAAAAAGTGGAATTCCCAAAAATGATAGCGGCAATGGTGGAGGCTTTGTGTTTGACTGCAGAGGAGTATTAAACCCTGGCAGGATAGAACAATACAAATCTCAAACAGGAATGGATAAAGGAGTTCGCGAGTATCTAGAAACGCAGACGGCAATGCCTGCGTTTATTAATCACATTAAAGGCATAATAGATATTACAGTGCAAGACTATATTGCTAGAAAATTTGATCACTTAATGATAAGCTTTGGTTGCACTGGTGGCCAGCACAGAAGTGTATATGGTGCAGATGTAATTGCAAATTATCTTCGCGAAAAGTATGATGCAGAAGTAAGCGTGCTGCATGTAGAGCAGCCTCAACTAAATTAATTCATTTTAAATGGCACTATCAAATCAAAAGCAGGTATCAATACATCAAATAAATTTGTTGTATGCACATCTTTCATCGTATAAGTACCTTGCATTTTTCCCATTTCTGTATTTAATACACAGCCACTTGTATATTGGTAATATTCTCCTGGTTGCATGACAGGTTGCTGCCCTACGACCCCTTCTCCTTCTACAGTTCTTATATCACCATTAGAGTCCATTATTCTCCAATGCCTGCGCATTAATTTAATAATATGCTCACTATTGTTTTCTATGGTTATATGGTATGCAAATGAAAATTCATTTTGTTGTGGCATACTTTGCTTTTGTATATAAAAAACTTCTACACTGATTGATATTCCATTAGTAATATGTGTAACCATGTTATAAAATTAGGGAAATAATTGAATATCCCATCTTTAATTGATTATAAATAATTATTAAACTTATTCATCTCCTTTACAAATTACGAAGTACTTTTAATGCCGTGGCAAAATCTACAAACAGAATTACTATTTTAGGAATAGACCCTGGAACAATTGTAATGGGCTATGGATTAATCAGCATTGAAAACAATAAGCCTACTTTAATAGAAATGGGTGTATTGAAACTAGCGAAATATAAAGACCAATACAAAAGACTTTTAATTATTCACAACAAAGTATCTGAATTGGTGCGCATACATCAGCCGAATGCTTTTGCAGTAGAGGCTCCTTTCTTTGGAAAGAATGTACAAAGCATGCTAAAGCTAGGCAGAGCACAAGGCGTAGCTATAGCAGCTGCCATGGCTAGTGGTGTAGAAGCGATAGAGTACCTGCCAAAAAAGGTAAAACAAAGTGTAACAGGCAATGGCAATGCTACCAAAGAACAAGTATGGAAAATGCTGCAACAAATTTTAAAATTTGAGGAGCAACCAGAATTTTTGGATGCAACAGATGCTGTAGCAGTAGCACTATGTCATTATTACCAAAGCACTTCGCCACTTGGCACAAAAAGCAAATTGGGTGGCTGGGAAGATTTTATAAAAGCAAATCCAGATAAAGTAAAAATCAACAAAAAGCATTAGTTGTAAAAAGATATTTGTACTTGTTGTAAAATAACTTAATTTTACTTTTGCATGAGCAATCGCAATATTAGAGTAATATTTGTACTAGCCGTACTAGCATCTGTATTGATGATGGCTACCCAATATTTATGGGTAAAAAAAGCATATACACTAGCAGAAAATGATTTTGAAAGAAAAGTGAAATACGCTTTGCGCGATGTAGGCGAAAATTTAATGCGAAGCAATTATCCTACTTATGTGGCACCTGCCGACATGGTAAAAAAAATTACCAATGAATATTACATTGTAAAAGTTGGCGATAAAATAAGTTACGTATCATTAAAAGAATTGCTGAAGCGCGAATTAAAAGCACAAGATTTAAATACTGATTTTGAATTTGGCGCATATGATTGCGAAAGCGAAAATATGAAATACGGCGAAAGAGTAAATGCAGATTCTACCAAAGACGAAAATGAAAAGCCAACTGAATTTCCAAAATTAAAAGACGAGAATTATTATTTTGGCATTAATTTTCCGAAGAGAGAAAGTTTTTTAAGTGGCGAATTGTGGTATTTAAAAATGAGTACGTCTATATTAATAGGATTACTTGCTTTGATGGCATACATTGTATTTTTTATTTTTAAACAACGTCGCCTGCAAGAAATTCAAAAGGATTTTGTAAATAATATGACCCATGAGTTTAAAACTCCTTTAAGCACTATTCAAATAGCAAGTGAAGTATTAAAGAATCCAAATATTGCAAATAACCCACAGCGATTGTTAAATTATGCCACTATTATTGGCAACGAAACTACACACCTTACAGGCCAAGTAGAAAGAGTATTGCAAATGGCTAACACAGAAAAAGGCGAAGTTATTTTAAAGAAAAGTTCATTTATACTGAATGATATAGTAAATGAAATTGTAACTAAATACAGACCATTTGTGCGCAGCAAAGAAGGTGATATTATTATAAATGCAATTAATGAAGATATTGCCATATTTGCAGATAGACTGCATTTGAAAAATGTGGTAAGCAACCTGGTAGATAATGCATTAAAATATTGCGATAAAGATCCACATATTATCATTACCTTAGCAGAAGTTGCCAAGGGTATAGAAATTTGTATAAAGGACAATGGCATTGGCATTAAAAAAGAACATTTAAAAAATATATTTGACAAATTTTATCGCGTGCCTACTGGCGATATTCATGATGTAAAAGGCTTCGGTTTGGGGCTTAGTTATGTAAGATTAATCACAAAAAGGCACGGTGGAGAAATAAAATGTGTCAGCGAATTTGGAAAAGGCACAGAATTTACTATTTTTATACCTAAATCATAATTATATATGGCACAGAAAACAAAGATTTTATTAGTAGAAGACGACACAAGCTTAGGCTTTGTAGTAAAAGATAACTTGGAAGATGCCGGTTATGAAGTAACCTTATGTACAGATGGCAATGCTGGCTTACAATCTTTCAATAAAAATTACTACGATTTATGTTTGTTTGATGTAATGCTTCCACAAAAAGATGGAATCAGTTTGGCGCAAGCAGTACGCAGAAAAAATGATCATATTCCTATTTTGTTTATCACTGCAAAAAATATGAGTGAAGATAAAATGGCTGGCTTTAAAGCTGGTGCAGATGATTATATTACGAAGCCATTTAATATAGATGAATTGTTAGCGCGTATAGAAGTATTTATCCGCAGAACTAAAGCAAGCACCGAGCAAACTAAGTTTGAAATTGGTAAGGCGTTGTTTGATATGGATAATTTGAGTATTGATGGGCCTGGTACACAAGTACGCCTTACACAAAAAGAAGCAGACTTATTGTACTTCTTTTGCCAAAATCCAAACCGCATTGTAAAGCGCGAAGAAGTACTTACAAAAGTATGGGGTAAGGATGATTATTTCTTGGGCAGAAGTATGGATGTGTTTATAACCAAGCTTCGTAAATATTTAAAAGAAGAAACAGAAGTAGAAATTCAAACAATCCATGGCGTAGGTTTTAAATTTGTAAACCCTAGTGCTAAAGTAGAAGAAGAATAATCTTTGGAATAAAAAATAAAAAATGCGAGTAGTTGAATAAGCTACTCGCATTTTTTTTGCATCTTTATTGTAGATGTTTTAAAATTTTATTTTGCACTTCCTGCAATTCTTCTGGAGTAAGTTTTAATTTTTCTTGTGTAAAATTTAAATCGTTTGCACTATTGATTGGCACCAAATGCATGTGTGCATGAGGCACCTCCAAGCCAATTACGCTAATGCCTACTCTATTACATGGCATTGCACTTTCTATTGCTTTGGCTATTGGTTTTGCAAATACTAACCATTCTGCCATGTATGCATCTGGCACATCAAATAGTTTATCTACTTCTAATTTTGGCACTACCAATACATGGCCTTTTACCAATGGAAACACATCCAAAAAAGCAATAAATTTTTCGTTTTCAGCTATTTTGTAACAAGGTATTTCTCCTGCAATAATTTTTGAGAATATAGATGGCATAAATGAAATTACACAGTTATCTCTTCTATTTTAAATTTCATCACACCGCTTGGCACTTGAATATCTGCAATTTCTCCTACCTCTTTACCCAACAAACCTTTACCAATTGGGCTAGTTACAGAAATTTTTCCAAGTTTAATGTCTGCTTCGTTTTCGCTTACCAAATGATAAATCAATGTTTTTTTAGTAGCTACATTTGTAATTTTTACTTTGCTTAATATGGTTACTCTACTCAAGTCCATGTCGTTTACATCTATCACACGGCTATTAGCCACCGCACTTTCTAATTGTGCCACTTTAGCCTCATGCATGCCTTGTGCTTCTTTTGCAGCATCGTACTCTGCATTTTCTTTCAAGTCGCCTTTTTCGCGAGCTTCTGCAATTGCAGCTGCTATTGCTGCTCTACCAGGTCCTTTCATTTGCGCCAATTCTTCGCGCATTTGCGCTAATGTTTCTTTTGTTACGTATGTAGTACTACTCATTTTAAAATCAGTATTTGAAGTGGTATTAAAAAAAATAAACAACGCTCCTTATGTAAGAAGCGTTGTAATATGTAAAATTATAAAATAAACTTTAGTTGAACAAACGGATAGATACTGCATGCACAGCACCTAGGCGAGATGGTTTAAATGAATAATCTAAAATTGCTTTTTTATCGTTTGCTTTATTGTACTTGAATGCAATACCAACCCCAGCACTTACTCCAGTAAACAAAGTAGTTGTTTTCTCGATATTAGTAATGCCAGACTCGTAGCGATATCCTGCTCTTGCAAAGAATTTTTCTCTGAAAGCTAATTCTGCACCAAGTCCTAAATAATCATTAATAAATGCATTAGAAATAAAGCTACCCATCAAAGTTAACCTAGTATTGCTTTTTGCAGATAGTGAAGCTAATTTAGCTGCATCACCACCTTCGCCTATTCCTTCTTCAGTGGTATCTACTTCCGCAACTATTGATTTACTACCTAAATAAATATCGTATGCAGTAGAAATACCTAATTGCGTTGGCAATTGAAACTTTTCAGATCTATTAGATACAGTTATGTATTTATCCTGATCATCAATACTTGTGCTACTATATGTTAATCCATCGCCACCAAAACGAATATTACTACCTACATTTCTTAATGTTACACCAAAATGTAATTCGTCTTTGAATCCAGTTGTGTAGCGTATACCTGCATCAAACCCAACTGCACTAGCTTTTGCATTTGTAACACTTTCGTTTACAAAATTTAAATTTAATCCAGCATCGATATTTTTACCAAACTCATAGGCATAGCCCACACTAATATTATAAAATGCAGGTTTAAAAGTAGTACCTACACCTTGTGGCGTATTAACTGTGGTAACTGGAATTTCGCCAAAATTAATTCCCATCAAATTAACGCCTACTCTACCCTTACTGTTTTTCAAAGCTGTACTAAATCCAGCATCATATATCTGTACACCAGTATTTGCTAGGTATGTATTATGTACCACGCCAAATTCAAAACCTTTTGTTTTAGCTAAGCCTGCAATATTTAATTTCATGGCTTCTAACCCGCATACAGAAGCTCCATTCATACCAAATGTACCCCCTGTAGCAGCCCAAGGATTGATTAATAATTCGCTTGCTGCAGCTTGGCCACTTCTATCTTTGTTGCCTGCAAAAATTTTATTGCTCTGCACCAAAGCAGATACAGCTAAAATTGTGATTAAATATTTTTTCATTATAAA
>CAIXQW010000193.1 GCA_903921675.1 uncultured bacterium
CGTAATATTATTTTCTATTTTTTCTTTTGTACTTTCAAGTAAAGCCAGCCATATATTTGGAGGGGAGTTTACGTATGAATTTATTTCTGGAAATACATATCGTTTTAATCTAACATTGTACGCAGATTGTGCTGGAAGTTCAACATTACTTTCTAATTTATATAATGCATTACCAATCGTACAAAGATATAATAACAATGTATCGGTAGATAACTTTACTTTAGCATTAATTCCTGGTAGTGGTATAGAAGTTTCCCCTGTTTGCCCAGCACAATTGAGTAATACAGCATGTGCTACCCCTGCTGGCACATTAACAGGTGTAAGACAATTTAAATATACTGGCACAAAAAATTTAGGAAGTACGAGTGCGAATTGGAAATTTTTATTTTGGGGAGATTTAAATATATTAAACAACCAAACAGGAAGATCAAATAACATAACAAATATTGATCAATCAGTTTGCGGGGGAACTGGATCATCAATAATGGCTTTTGAAGCAACTTTAAATAATTTGACTGCTCCTAATAATACTGTTAATTATACAACTATTCCTACACCATTTCACTGTGTCAATAAACCGCAAAGTTTCAATCATGGTGCAGTAGACCCCGATGGAGATATATTAAGTTTCGCATTGGTTGATGGAATTGATGGAAATGCGAATAGTTCAGCAAGTACTTATTGTTATGTATCTTATTTACCAACCTATTCAGCTATTGACCCATTAAAATATGTAGCAGGTACTTTTAATTTTAGCACAACCACAGGACAATTAAATTATACCCCCAATCTAATTCAGAGGTCTTTGGTAGTAGTGAAGGTTACTGAAACAAGAAATGGTGTGGTTGTAGGTACAACTATGCGAGAAATGACATTTGTTGTATTACCAAATTGCAATAATAACCCACCTGGAGGTAATTTTAGTTCTGTAAATGTAGGCTACATAGATTCTTTAACTAATATATATGTTTGCCAAAATGCATCTAATTTAAATTTTTCTATTCCTGTTACAGATTTAGATGGTGATAGTATTAATGTAACCTATTCTGGCTTACCTGCAGGTTGTACTCTATCTGTTACGGGAAATAATACACCTTCTCCTTTAATTTCTGGAAATTATGCTCCAAGTGGCGGATACGTATTGGGCAACTATACCTTTTATGTTTCTTATCAAGACTACGGATGCCCATTAGTAAGTAAACAAACTATTGCCTATACTATCCATGTTTTACCAACGCCTAATATAGTAACAACAGTTACACAACCTACTTGTGCAAATGGTGGCGTTGGTACTATATTGAGTAATGCTAGTGGCGGAACTCCTACTTACACTTATGCTTTGGGTAGTGGTGCTGCAGGTACAAATAGTTTATTTACAAGTGTTTCACCAGGTGTTTATATAGTAAAAGTGATAGATGCTAAAGGCTGTACAGGTACAACTAATGTAAATTTAATTTCCCCGCCATTACCCACTATTAATAATATTGTAAAAACTTTTGCTACTTGTGATCCTGGTTGTGATGCAACAATTACCATTTCTGCAACTACACCATCTGGCACAACTATTAGTTATTCTAATAACAATGGCGGAACATACCAAAGTAGCAATTCTTTTGCAAGCATGTGTGTTGGCACTTATACAATAATTGTAAAAGATGCTAATAACTGTAGCGCTAGTAGTACCGTTATCATTACCAATCCTGCTTCACCTACTGTAAATAATTTACAAAATACGCTGGCAAGTTGTGCACCAGGATGCGATGGTACTATTACAAATGTTTCGGGTTTCAGCGCAACTGGCGGACCTTATTCTTATTCTTTAAATGGTGGCATTTATCAAACGACTAATTCTTTTAGTAATTTGTGTGTAGGACCATACATTGTGTCTATAAAAGATGCAGCTGGCTGCACTGGGACTTCGGCTGTTACGATCAGCAACCCTGCTGGCCCAACGATCAGTTCTGTAACAAGTGTAAATGCAAGTTGTTCACCTGGCTGCGATGGCCAATTAATAAATATTACAGCTACATCAGCTGCTGGTGGTATTCAGTACAAATTAAATGTTAGCGGTACTTATCAAAATGCAAATTCATTTAACGGCTTATGCAGTGGTAGCTACACTATCATTACTAAAGACGCAAATGGTTGTACAAGTAGCACTGTAGCAAATGTAATTACACAACCCAATCCTATTATTAATTCACTAATTATTCAAAAAGCAAGTTGTGTACCAGGATGCGATGGATCTATAGTTGTAAACGCAACGGCCTCTAGTGGGGCAAGTTTAGTATATGCTTATAATGGTGGTAGCAACCAAACGAATGCTACATTTGGCGCTTTATGTGTAGGAATATATACAATTGTGGTTACAGATTCTAAGGCTTGTACAGCTAGCACTATCGGTAATGTTTTAAAAGAACCAGATCCTGTAATTTCTGCAAGTTCTTCCAAAAATATTTCTTGTAATGGTGCAGGAGATGGATCTATTAATGTTACAGCAACTGGTAATGGAACAATTACTTACTTTTTAACACCTGCTAATACGACAAATACAACAGGAACATTTACAAATCTGCAAGCCAATGGTTATAGTGTTTTAATTACAGATAGTAAAGGATGTAATATTCAGCAATTTTATACCATCTTAGAACCAGGTATTTTAGATTTTGATACGGTAATTAAAAAAGATAAAACTTGCGAATTTAATAATAATGGTTATATCGCAATTAATATTATAGGCGGCACTAATCCTATGACATTTAATTTAAATAATGGATCAGCAATTAATAATTCTGGAGTATTTAGTAATTTAAATAGTGGATTATATTCGATTGCTGTAATAGATGCAAATGGATGTAGCATTGCTACAAATATAAATATATTACCACCAGTAAACCCGATGCAAATTGTAACTACTTATCAAGAAATACAATGCAATGGTAATAGTACAGATGGCTGGGCAGAAGTTGTAGCGAGCCAAGGGGCTTCGCCTTATAGTTATTTATGGAATACAGAGCCAGCTACTACTACTCCTAGGGTAGAAGGATTATATGCTGGTACTTTTATAATTACAGTAGCAGACGCAAACGGCTGTATTAATAAGGATACCGTATTGCTTAGAGACCCGAGTTATTGCTGCACAAATTTATATGTGCCAAATGCTTTTTCACCAAATCAAGATGGAATTAATGATAATTTAAAAATATTTACAGATACAAAAATATTAAATCCAATAATGCAGGTATACGATAGATGGGGAAATAAAGTATATGAAACAGAAGATATTACTAATAGTTGGAAAGGGGAATATAGCAATGGACAATTGGGAGAGATGGGCATTTATTTTTATTTATTAAAATACAAATGCGCAGTAAACGATAAGGATTATGTTAAAAAAGGCGACATATTGTTGGTGAAATAAAAATTTATCCTTCAAAAAAATAAATTACTGTGGCAAGCTACCCTATTAAAATTGTAGAAGAAGGTGGAATAGAATATATACTAGATTCTATCCGAAAAAAATATGTAAGATTTACTCCAGAAGAATATGTAAGGCAAGAGTGTATTCGATATTTGATAGAAGATTGTAACTTTCCGAAGGGCTGTATTAGCGTAGAAAAAAAAATACAAATTGGCGATAGATTTTTACGGTATGACATAGTTGTGTATAAAGATGTGCATCCTTGGATGCTTATAGAATGCAAGGCTCCCACAATTACAATCAATGCCGAAATATTTATGCAAAGCCTAGTTTACCAGCATACATTGCAAGCAAAGTATATTATGCTTACTAATGGCGAACAAACCATTTGTATGGATATAGCTAATAGAAAATGGATGGAAGAAATGGTAACATGGGATGAAGAAATTCAATAATTTTTTACTATTTACATCACTTACAAAAAAGGATAAGCAATTAATTGACTACCAATATAAAATTTAATTAAATTTGAATCATGAAAAAATATTTTCTTATTGCTGCTATACTTAGTGTAGCATCTATTACTTATTCTCAAGTACTAAAAACAAACGGAAATGCTGCTAAGAAAGGAGAGATTAATATACAAGATATTACAAATATTGATGTAAATGCACAAATCACAAATGTAGATTTACATCCATTACCTAGTGCAGCTTATGGCAATTTAAAAGCAATAAGAAAAGCACAGCGCAAACAATTGCAAGCACCTAATATACCTTTTAAAAAAACAAGAGGAAATGCTATAAATCCTATTCAAACAAAAGGAGTATTTGGCAATTCGGGAGGTATGCCTTTAGATAATGATATTGCAGTTAGTAATAATGGTTTGGTTTTAACTTGTGTAAATAGCAATATCAGAATATTTAATGATACTTTCAAAACAATAGTAGCATCTAAATCGCTTACATCCTTAGTGGCGCAATTAGGTGTATATAATTGGATAAGTGACCCAAGAGCAATTTATGACCCTGTTGCAGATAGATTTATTATGACATTTTTTAGCGGTAGCGATAGTTGGGACACTCATATTTTTGTAGGCTTTTCAAAAACTAACAGACCAGATAGCGCTTGGACTTTTTACGAACTAAATGGTAATAGTTTTAATGATAGCACATGGAGCGATTATCCAATTATAAGCATTAATGATGATGATGTATTTATTACTTATAATCAGGTAAAAGATAATGTAAGTTGGCAAATTGGCTTCAAACAATCTGTAATTTGGCAGTTAGACAAAGCAAGCGGATACAACAGCGCTGCTACATTACCATTTACATTATGGAGTAATTTAAAGTTGGATAGTGTAAACTATAGAAACATCTGTCCTGCCAAACCACAGATTGCTCCATTTGGCAATACAATGAATTTTGTATCTGTAAGAAATGTAGCTCTCTCTAACGATTCTGTTTTTTTGTTGACCATTAATAACTCTCAAAGCAGCGGAAATGCTACTTTAAATTCAGCAGTATTAAAATCAAATATCCCTTACGGCTTCCCACCAAATGTACCAACCAAGAACTTTCAAGAATTAATGACTAATGACGGAAGAGTATTAGCCGCAATTTACACTAACGATAAAATCTATTTTGGAGCAAATACATTTAATCCCACATTTAACAATAGTGGCGTTTATTTAGGCACTATAGAAAATGTAAATAGCGCACCTATTGTTACCGGCAAAATAATTGGAGCATCCAACGTAGAATATGCCTATCCAAGTATGTGTTACCTTGGCAATAATTCTGCAGCAGATGAAAAAATATTATATACTTTTTCTCAATGTTATACAGACAGTTTCCCTGGTTGTGCTATGCTATACAAAAACAATGCGAATCAATTTAGCGACATCATTGTATTAAAAAATGGATTATCTGGCATAGATGCGTTGATGGATAGTACAGAAAGATGGGGCGATTATAGTGGAACCCAGCGCAGATATAATCAATTTGGCACTGCCTATATGGCAAATTCCTGGGGAAATACGGGGAGTCTAAAAACATGGGTATCGTTAATTAATGTTGCAGATTTCCCATTAAGTAATACTAATTTCAATAATGAAGAGGCTTTAGCTATTTATCCAGTACCAGCAGAAAATATAATTATTTGCAACTTTACATTAAATAGTAAATCCAAAGTAAATATTGCATTATTTTCTTTAGATGGTAAAATAGTTCAACAATTACCTTTTGATTATTTGAAAGCTGGAAGGCAATCAATAAAAATAAATATAAGCGAGTTGCAGCAAGGAAACTATATATTAAAAGGTGTTGCAGACAATGGCGAAGTGTTTAGTAAACAATTTTTAAAGAAATAATTATAGTATTTCTTTTTTTAAAAAAAAAGCTATTACAAACATACATTTGTAATAGCTTTTTTGGCTAATTTCGTCCGACTCCGTTATTTTTTTAGCAATGCTATTTCTAACACTTCATCTACTTTATCTACATAATGAAACTTCAACCCTTTAATAAATGCAGGTGTAATTTCCAGTACATCTTTTTCATTCATATTGCACATAATAATTTCTTTCATTCCTGCGCGCTTTGCTGCTAATACTTTTTCTTTTATGCCACCTACAGGCATTACTTGACCACGCAAAGTAATTTCGCCTGTCATAGCTAAATATGGTTTTACGCGTCTTCCAGTTAATGCACTTGTTATAGCTGTAACCATTGTAATACCTGCACTTGGACCATCCTTTGGCGTAGCACCTTCTGGCACATGCACATGTAGTTTGGTATCTTCAAAACGTTTTCTATCAATACCAATTTCATCTGCTTTCGATTGTATATAAGTATATGCCGCCGCAGCACTTTCTTTCATTACTTGGCCTAGATTGCCAGTTAATTCTATACCCCCTTTACCAGGAGTACCAAGGGCTTCTATAAATAAAATTTCTCCTCCTACATAAGTCCATGCCAAACCCACTGCTATGCCCGGAGGATTATCTTTGGTATACAATTCATTGCTAAATTTAGGTTTCCCCAAAATTTTCACTATCATTTCTTTATCTATATCAAAGCTTGTTACTTCATCTTCGGCAATTTGTTTGGCTATGTTGCGCATTACAGAAGCTATTTGTCTTTCTAAATCGCGCACACCACTTTCTCTTGTATAATCAGAAATGATTTGTTGAATAATTGTATTAGAAAATTTGATAGAATATTTATCTACACCATGTGCTTCTTTTTGTTTTGGAATCAAATGCTTTTTAGCAATCTCAGTTTTTTCTTCTACACTATAACCACCCAAATTTATTATTTCCATTCTATCGCGCAAAGCAGGTTGAATATCGCCAATATTATTTGCGGTAGCTATAAACATTACTTTGCTTAAATCGTATTCCAACTCTAAATAATTATCGTAGAAAGTACTGTTTTGTTCTGGGTCTAAAATTTCTAATAATGCACTACTTGGGTCGCCTCTAAAATCTTTTCCTACTTTATCTATTTCATCTAAAATAAAAACAGGGTTACTTGTTTTTGCTTTGCGCAAGCCTTGAATAATTCTACCAGCCATAGCACCAATATATGTTTTACGATGACCACGTAATTCGCTTTCATCATGCAAACCACCAAGACTTAGGCGCACATATTTTCTGCCAATTGCATTTGCAATACTTTTACCCAAACTTGTTTTACCAATACCTGGAGGACCATAAAAGCAAAGAATTGGACTCTTTAAATCGCCTTTTAATTTCAGTACAGAAATATATTCTAAAATTCTTTCTTTAATAATATCCATGCCGTAATGGTCATCATCCAAAACCTTACGCGCTTTTTTAATGTCGTAAACATCTTCTGTAATTTCGCCCCAAGGAAGGTCTAGCAATAAATCTAAATGATTGTACACCACACTATAATCTGGTGTGCTTACATGCATTCTTTCTAGCTTTTCTATTCCTTTATTAAAAGCTTCTTGCGCAGCTTCTGTCCATAGTTTACCTTCAGCACGCTTTTTTAAATTAATTACTTCTTTATGGTTAGAGTCGTTGCCAAGTTCTTCATTGATACTTTTTAATTGCTGTTGCAAAAAGTAATCGCGCTGTTGCTTATCTAAATCTACTTTTGTTTTGTTGTTGATTTTATTTTTCAACTCTACCAATTGCAAATCCAACTGTAACAAACTCAATAATAATTCGGTGCGTTTTTTAAAATCGTCTTCTGCTAATAATTTTTGTTTTTCAGCTACATCGCAATTCAAATTACTAGCAATAAAATTTTGTAAGAAAGCAACATTCTCTATATTCTTTAAAATAATATTTGCTTCCTGTGGCACATTTGGGCTTTGCTTCATAATCTGCTCAGCCATATCCGCCACGTTGCTCATCATAGCACTAAACTCCTCATCGCTTTTAGGAATATTTTCTTCGCGATATTTTACAGTAGCTTTAAAACTTGGCTCTTCTTGCTGCCATTGGTCTATAGAAAAACGAAGTCTTCCTCTTAAAAAAACAGTACAACTACCATCTGGCAATTTTATTTGTTTAATGATTTGCGCGGCTGTACCAATAGTGTATAAATCTGCTGAATTTGGATTTTCGTTTTTATTATCTATTTGGGCTACCACACCAATTAATTTGCCTTTCTTTTCGGCATCTATTAAGGCACGTAAACTTTTATCGCGGCTTACCGTAATTGGCATTACAATATTTGGGTATAGCACCATATTGCGCAAGGCAATCACATCTAAATCTGCAGGTAAATTGGCTATTTCATCACCACTCATTTCTTCTTCGGTAAGCGGAACAATTGGCATAAAATCCATTTCTTCATCGCTTGGTGCGAAATTCTGTCTGTCGAACATAAGTTATTTATAATTTTTTGTCAGTATTTATAGGTAATAGTACTACTTTTTTGCAAAGTGGTACTATTAATCAATGAGTGTGCCAAGAAAAATGAAATTTGAATGAACTATAAAATACAAATTACTTTTATTGCTAGTATTACATATTATTCAATTACTTTGCCAAACAACTTATGACACTTACAATACTTGGATGCAATGGTGCATTGCCTGCTTACGGAAGATTTCCCACTTGCCAAATTTTAGATGTAGGCGCAGAAATGTTTTTGATAGACTGCGGAGAAGGTGCACAAATAAAAATGCAGCAATATAAAGTTAGAAGTAATCGTGTCAATCATGTGTTTATTAGCCATTTACATGGAGATCATTTTTTTGGATTAATAGGATGGCTAAATAGCCAAGCATTATTGGGCAGAGAAAAAGAGTTACACATCTATGCCAATGAAAAACTAAAAGCAATCATTGCAATACAACTAGAGTGGCAATTGCCCTATCAAATAATTTATCATGATTTGGTGCCAAACGAAAGTCAAATTTTATTAGATACAGATAAATACGAAGTAATTAGTTTCCCGGTAATGCATAGTGTGCCAACACATGGTTTTCGATTTACCGTAAAACGCAATAAGCGAATGATGATAAGTGATAAAGTAAGAGAATGCGAAGTGCCGCAATACTTTTATAAAAAATTGACTTTGGGATTCGATTATGAAAAAGCTAATGGAGAAATTATTAAAAATGAAATATTAACTACAAAAGGTAAACCCAATTTGGTGTATGCATATTGTGCAGATACCTTGTATACAGAAACAATTGTTCCATACTTACAAAACTGCAATTTGATATACCACGAAGCTACATATTGCAATGACCAATTGGATAAAGCCACTGCAAGAATGCATAGCACTGCAGAACAAGCTGCAAACATTGCTAAATTAAGCAATGCAAATCAGTTGGTAATTGGGCATTACAGCAGTAAATACAAAGATATTTCTGGGCACTTAGCAGAAGCAAATGCTGTGTTTGAACATGTGGTATTGGCAGAAGAAGGGTTGAGTATAGAAGTTAAGTAGCTAATGTTTTATTAAAGGTTGATTTACCAAAAACTTATTTCCTTACCTTTGCAGCATGTCAAAAATAGCAATCATCACAACCGAAAAAGGCACAATGAAAGCCAACCTTTTTACAGAAGATGCTCCAGGAACGGTAGCAAATTTTGAAAAATTAAGCAATAGCGGATTTTATAATAATTTAAATTTTCATAGAGTATTAGAAAACTTTGTAATACAAGGTGGATGCCCTAATGGAATTGGAAATGGCGGACCTGGTTACAATATCAAATGCGAATTAACTGGAGGCAATCAATACCACGACAGAGGCGTACTAAGTATGGCGCATGCTGGCCGCGATACTGGAGGTTCTCAGTTTTTCATTTGCCATAGCCGCGACAATACTGCTCATTTAGATCGCAATCACACTTGCTTTGGTAAAGTGATTGAAGGCTTAGATATAATAGACGAAATTCGCCAAGGCGATAAAATTGTAAGTATAGAAGTAGTAGAAGCTTAGATTAATTTTGAATTTTTAATTCTGAATTTTTAATTTTTAAAAAAAAGTAGCCAACCTAAATTTAGATTGGCTACTTTTTTCTATTGTAAGTCTTTTAATCCGTTTATTTTAAGGCTATCAAAATGTATCGGATAACCATGATGCTCTATTAATATTTTCTGCATCCCAACTCCATCCGCAAATTGCATATCGCTAATGCTATCGCCTATCATTAAGCTTTTCGCAAAATCTATTTCTGGAAATAATTTTTTAGCTTGCAAAGCCATGCCTGTATTGGGTTTGCGCAATGGACTATTTTCTTCTGTTAAATTTGGTGCATAAAATATTGCATCTATTTTGCCACCTCGTTTTTCTATTTCTGTAGATAAATATAAATGTATTTTATTCACATCCTCATGTGTAAATAATCCTTTACCAATGCCTTGTTGATTGGTAACAACAATAGTTCTTGTAAAAAAATTACTCCACTTTACAATTGCATCTATTGCACCATCTACCCAAATAAATTCACTAATATTTTTTACATAATCGCCTCTTCGCAATTCATTAATCACTCCATCTCTATCCAAAAATAAAGTCCATGTATTATCTATATTAAAATGTTCTAAAATCTTCATTTGCTTTGTAATAATCTACGGCTATGCCAATGTCTATAAAATAATTATCAAATTGTGTCCCAAATAAACAAGCCTGCTTTACTTGTGGTTCAAAAAAATTGGTTTCTATCGAAAATTTTTCTGGAGTATGCTTTATAAAATATTCTTTATTTAACAAGTAAGTTCCTCCATTAATTAATCCCGCTATTTGCTGTTCAGTATTTTTTTCTGAAAAAGATATGATGCAATTATCTTCATTTACCAATACCTGTCCATATCTGCTAGCATTTTCTACAAAACGCAATGCTAACAATGCTTTTGCTTGATGAGCATGCATTGTTTTTTGCATCGCAGCAAAATTGACATCAAAATAAGTATCTCCATTTAGCACCAATACTTCTGATGAGTTACAAAATTGCATCGCATATTTTATACCTCCTCCTGTGCCTAGAGGTTCTTCCTCTTTGCAACAAATAATTTCTGCTTGGTATTTATTATTTACAAAATAATTTGCAATCACCTCTGCTTTGTAGCCAGTAGAAATTATAATTTTAAAAATACCTTGTTGCTGTAATTGTAAAATTAAATAATGCAAAAATGGTTTATCTGCCACTGGTGCCATTGGTTTAGGCACATCACTCACTACTTTTTGTAATCGTGTACCAAAGCCACCTGCCAATATAATTGCTTCTGTTATCACAATATCCAATTATGGTTTTGGAAATAAAGTACTTTCTACAATTTCGCAAATGCTATGCCCAAGTAGCATGTGGCATTCTTGAATACGTGGTGTATCTGTAATAGGAATATCTATTAAATATTTTACAACATCTTTCATTTTACCACCATTATTACCAGTCAATCCTACTGTAATCATACCCATTTCATTGGCTACTTTAAATGCTTCCATCACATTGCCGCTATTACCACTTGTGCTTAATCCAATCAAAATATCGCCAGGTTTTCCTACTCCTTTTATCAACCTTGCATATATCTGCTCATAGCTATAATCGTTAGCTACAGCAGTAATGTAACTAGTATTTACATGTAATGCTTCTGACGACAATGGTTGTCTATCATAATAAAATCTGCCAGTTAATTCGGCACTTAAATGCTGTGCATCTGCTGCGCTGCCGCCATTGCCGCACCACAATACTTTGCCTTGTTTGCCATAGCATTGTATAATTTCGTTACAAACATCTATGACCGTTTGCAATGTATTTTGGTCTTGCATTAATTTGGTTTTCAAATCAATAGAAGCTTGAATTTTGGATTGTAAAAATTGTATATCCATTTTTTATAAAAACGTAAAAATTGTTGTTTGGTAAAGTTAATTGGTTTTTAGATTTAACCAAAGAAATATTAAATACTAATAAATAATCTATACTTATTTTTATTAACTTTGATGATAAATAAAGAATTTTCTAAAACAAAGAAAAATGATGACAGTTTTACATCCTCAATTTATTAAAGACACTGCTGGTCAAAATCTAGTAATATTGCCACAAAGCGAATTTGATGATTTATTATTAGAATTAGAAGATTTGGATGATGTAAAAGATTATAAAATTGCCAAGTCAAAAGATGACATTGAGAAAGTATTAATCCACGAGACTCTCCATAGTGTGCATTATGACTTGGATATTATAAATCAACAAGTTATTCCTGAGTTGCGGCAATTAGAGAAAGATGGATTTAATCGCCTGAATATTAACGAGGCATACACGGAATTGTGCGCGGTTTATTTGTATAATATTCTGAAATTGTCGCCCAAGGCGCCGATTGGCACAAACCGCCGCCTCTTGCGCGCCCTATTATTGGAGGATTTGGAGCATTCCCTGCGGAACTCCGCAAGATTACTCCGGGTCAATGGGATTCTCTCTATAAAAAACCTCCAAAATTTACAGGGATATCGTCAAGAAGCCGCTGCATTTAGCTATATTATTTTGCGCACTGGTCTCTTATGGAGTCTTTTGACGAAATGCAAGAGTAAGATGAAGGGGCGAACTGAC
>CAIXQW010000194.1 GCA_903921675.1 uncultured bacterium
AATTTCTAAACCATACCCAAGTAAGCCTGCTCGCTTTTTAGGGTTGTTAGTAATTAATTTTATTTTGCTAACGCCTAAATATCTTAAAATCTGTGCTCCAATTCCATAGTCTCTCTCATCCATACCAAAGCCCAATTCAATATTTGCTTCTACCGTATCTCTACCTTGCTCTTGTAGTTTGTATGCTTTTAATTTGTTTAATAACCCTATGCCTCTACCCTCTTGATTCATATATAATATTAATCCTTTACCAGCTTTTTCCACCATTGTCATTGCAGCATGTAATTGTTCGCCACAGTCGCAACGCAAGCTGTGCAAAATATCACCTGTAAAGCAACTACTATGCACGCGCAATAATACTGCTTCATCTGCTTCCCAACTGCCTTTGATCAAAGCCATGTGTTGTTGCCTCGTGGCCTTATGCGTAAATGATATCAAATCAAAATGGCCATACTTGGTTGGCATTTTCACACGTATATCTTCTACAATACTACTTTCATGTTTCAATCGGTATTCTATCAAATCTTTGATACTTACCAATTTCATTCCATGTAGTTTTGCAATTTCTATTAATTGTGGTAGGCGCGCCATACTACCATCTTCATTTAGTATTTCTACTATCACACCAGCTGGCTCAAAGCCTGCTAAACGTGCTAAATCTATTGCGGCTTCTGTATGCCCTGCTCTGCGCAGCACGCCTTCATTATTTGCTTTTAAGGGAAAAATATGCCCTGGTCTTGCCAAGTCTTCTGGCTTAGTATTTGGGTCTATTAATGATTGAATTGTTTTAGCTCTATCATGCGCACTAATACCTGTGGTACATCCATGTCCTATCAAATCTATAGACACAGTAAACGCTGTTTGATGCAAATCGGTATTTGTTTGCACCATCATATCTATTCCCAACTGTTGGCATCTTTCTTCTGTAATTGGCGTGCAAATTAATCCTTTGCCATGCGTAGCCATAAAATTTACCAACTCTGGTGTGGCATTGGCTGCTGCAGTTAAAAAATCGCCTTCATTCTCACGATCTTCATCATCTACCACTATCACCAATTTTCCTTGTCGAATATCTTCTATCGCGCTTTCTATAGAGTCTAACATTTTAAAATATTTCGTGTAAAATTACAACAATTACTTTTGTTTATTTATGACGCTTGTAAGCAAATCTATCAATATTGAATTTGCAGATGCCCAATCAAATTTGCGAATAATCATCTGCCTAGCATTGCTGCCTAATTGCGTTTGTAACTCGGTATTCTGAAGCAAAGTATTAATTTTTTCTACAAATTCATGTGTAGTATTTGCTGTTAAAATTTCCTTGTTTTCTATAGCGTGCAATGCATTGTTACAAATACTAGTTGTAATACATGGCATCTGCATACTCATTGCTTCTAGTAATTTGTTTTGTAACCCTGCACCTGTATGCAATGGTGCAATAAATATTTTTGCATCTGCATAAGCGTCTCTAATATCAGGCACCCAAGCTTTTACAGCAATATTGTTATTGCTATAAGCCATCATTTGTGCAGAAGGATTTGCACCTGCTATCAATAATTGAATGGCATTGTTTTTTGCAATTAATATTGGCATAATTTCTTTTACTATCAACTCTACTGCTAATACATTTGGCATATAACCAAGGTTACCAATAAAAACCAAATCGTATTTTTTTTGTTTAGCTTTTGGCGAAAAATAGTTTACATCTACCCCATTTGGCACTACTACAATATCCTTAATATCTAATGCTTGCCTATCGCTTTCAGAAATAATAGTAACTGCATCAAATTGTGCAGCTATATTTTTCTCAAATTGTAATATTCTTTTTGCTTCTGTTTGATAAATATTTTGATACGGAAATTTAGCATGTACGCTACTGCGTTGGTAATTTATACTAAATGCATCCTGAAAATCTAATACTTTTTTACAATTTAAATTAGCTGCATATTTTGCAATTCTTGCCAACTGCACATATACTAATGATGGTTGATATGCTTCAACTATTTTAGATATTTTTTGTTGAATAGCTTGTTGGTAATAGTAAGCTACCTGAAATGGTGTATTTGAGAATAATGCCAATCCAGCACGAATCGCGCATTTAGATTTAGACAATTGTAAAATATGTATCGCAGTGCAAAATGGTTCCAATATTTTTATGTCTTCTGCTTTTACTTGTATTGTGCTTAGGGCAATCAAGCAAATATCAAATTGTACTGCTAAATATTTTATTTGATGATAGGCACGCAACTTATCTCCCTTCTCTAATGGATAAGGGAACCTTGATAATAATATAACGATGCGTGGCTTAGGCATTTGTAAATTTGCTTAAAAATAAAGTAGCTTCTTGGATAATTTTGGTTTTATTATAATGTTGTAAAACAGTTTGCTTTGCCTGCTGTCCAATTTTTTGCAATAGCATTTCATTGGTCAATAATGCATCAGCAAATTCATGCGGTGTATTGGCTAATAGTATATCTACACCATGCTGCACTTGTAAGCCGCTAGCACCAAGGCTTGTACTAATTACAGGCACTCCCAAACTCATTGCTTCTAAAACCTTTACGCGTATTCCTGCACCACTTAACAAAGGCACAATACACACACCATGCACTTGCATAAACCATTGGCCATTTTCTACACTTTGATGCACAATTATATTTTTATCTTGCCATTTGATATATGCATTTGGTAAATATTTGCCACCAATATGCAATATATAATTTGGTTTTTTTTGCAGCACCTTTGGGAATATTTTTTGTAGAAACCAATCCAACGCCTCTACATTCGGCAGCCAATTCATACTAGCTAAATGAAAGCAAGTATTAGCACTCCATTGAATGGCAGAATTATTCTCAGCACTATCAATACCAAAAGGCATTAAATATTGCGCGGTTTCTACACCCATAGCTTGCAAGGATACTCCTTCATTTTCATTTAGTAATAATAGTACATCTACTTGCTGCAAAGTTTTTAGTTCTATCTCTTTCAAGCGCTGTGCTTGCTCTACCAAGTATTTTTTCTTAATCCAATTTTTAGTATTGTGTGCTAATTTTTCCCAAATTAAATGTTCAATATTATGAATGCGACAAGCCATTTTTGCTTTACTATATTGCCTAATAGTAGCAATGGTATCTTGCAGAAAAATATTATCTAATATTACAATATCGAAATTATTTTCTTGCAAAACCAATTTTAATTTTTCATTCAATATTGCACTTTTAAATCTGGATGTATGATAACTTTCTGCGCCTAAATAATTAGAGAATGCACCAATCGGCGTTATTTTATTATCGATATATACTGTTTCAAAATAATGCAATGCTTGATACTGTTTTGGCAGTGTATTGATATCTACAAAATGCTTAGAAGTATTCAAACTTAACAAACTTAATTGCACACCATGCTGCAAAAACCCACTGATCATAAAATTGGTAACGATAGCACCACCATCTTGCAAAGGATATGGAATACGATGTGTGAGTAACAATACTTTTAGTGGCACTTGCCAAATTTACTGCAAACGATTTAAATATGGCAATAATCAATTAATTTTACAGCATGCAAAAAATAATATTTCTAGGAAGTAAGCCAATTGGCTATTACTGTTTAGAATATTTAATACAACATCAGGCCGCATTGCAGTACCAAATCATAGGTGTTTTAAGTAATGACAACCCTGTGTTTAATGCAGCTTTAAGTGTAAAAGCATTAGCTACTCAGCATCATATTCCAATTATAGATACCTTGGAGCAAATGCCAGAAGTAGATATATTGTATAGTGTACAGTATCATCAAATACTAGGTGTGCAAGATATAGCAAAAGCAAAAACTGCATTTAATTTACACATGGCACCTTTGCCAGAATATAGGGGTTGCAACCAATTTAGCTTTGCTATTGCAGATGATAAACAAGAATTTGGCACAACAATTCATAAAATGGATGCACACATAGACCATGGTGATATTGCTTTTGAAAAACGATTTGCAATACCAGAAAATTGTTGGGTAAATGAATTGTACAGTTTAACAGAAACAGCCTCTTTAGCCTTATTTAAAGAAACATTAGCAACAATAATAGTTGGTTCTATTACTTGGACTCCCCAAGAAAATTTGATAGCATCTAGAGGTACATCTTTGCACTACAGAAAAGAAATACAAGAGTTAAAAAAAATAGATTTGCAATGGGATGCGCAAAAAATAGAAAGGCATATTCGTGCTACCTACATGCCTGGTTTTGAGCCACCGTATACAATCATCCACAACAAAAAAATATTTTTTACGTTAGATAATCTGCATGCATAAATTAGTATTTAC
Organism: uncultured bacterium; assembly: GCA_903921675.1. GTDB lineage: Bacteria > Bacteroidota > Bacteroidia > Chitinophagales > Chitinophagaceae > CAIXQW01. Next base: position 4,315 of record CAIXQW010000194.1, read on the forward strand.
GGTAACCAATGATTTAGTGTACGACCAACGTATGAATCGTATTTGTACTAGCTTGTGCAATGCTGGCTATGATGTAACATTAATAGGCAGAACCAATAAAAACTCACCACCATTATTAGATAAACCTTATCATCAAAAAAGATTCAAGTGCTATGTGCAAAAAGGCAAGTGGATGTATATAGAATATAATATCAAATTATTTTTTATTTTATTATTTACAAGCACAGATGTGTATGGCGCAATAGACTTAGATAGCATTTTACCAAATTTACTAGCAAGTATTATCAGGCAAAAAAAAAGAGTGTATGATGCACACGAATTATTTTGTGAAATGGAAGAAGTGTATACAAGGCCTGGCATTTATAAAATGTGGAAGACCATAGAAAAATGGAGTGTGCCATATTTTGATGATGGCTATACTATTGGCGATTTTTATGCATTGGAATATCAAAAAATGTATCAGAAAAATTACACTGTAGTGCGCAATGCTACAGTGCTTGATGAAAGTATACAGCTTCCTACAAAAGACGAAATTACCTATATACTGTATCAAGGCGCAGTAAACGAAGGGAGAAGTTTTGACACATTAATTCCTGCGATGCAACATGTAAATGCAAAGATGATTATTTGTGGCAATGGCAATTATTTTGAACAAACAAAAGCCTTGGTAGCTAAATACAATCTGCAAGATAAAATTACAATGACTGGCTACATTAAGCCGCAAGAGTTGATTAACTATACTCGCAATGCCTATATAGGTATTACAATTTTTAGCGATAAAAGTAAAAGTAAAAGCAATTACTTAAGTATGGGTAATCGTTTTTTCGATTACATGCATAGCGCTATTCCGCAGATAGGTGTTAATTATCCAGAGTATCAAAAAGTAAATGAGGAATTTGAAATAAGTTTGTTGGTAGATGATTTGCAAGCAATCACTTTAGCAAATGCAATGAATAAATTATTGACGGATAAAAAATATTATCAGCGTTTAAGAACAAACGCATTGGCTTGCAGAAAAAAATATTGTTGGCAAGAAGAAGAAAAAAAATTAATCGCTTTTTATAAAAAACTACTTGGATAAACAATTACATATTGTGTGTTTAGATGTGCCATTTCCTGCAAATTATGGAGGGGCGATAGATGCATTTTATTTAATGAAAGCATTGCATGCACAAGGTATACACATTACATTGCATTGTTTTGCATACGGCAGCAGAAGCAAACAAGCAGAACTAGAAAAATATTGTAAGCAAGTTTATTATTACAATAGAAAGCCATATTGGCAATTTATATTTAGTAAAACACCTTTTATTATTGCTAGCAGAAAAAGCAATGCGTTATTAAAAAATTTATTACTAGATGATACGCCAATTTTATTTGAAGCTATACATACAAGTGGATTTATCCATCACCCAGCATTGCAACACAGAAAAAAAATTGTAAGAACATTAAATGTAGAAAGCGATTATTATTTCCAATTGGCAGAATATGCTACAAGCTTTATTCAAAAAAAATATTACCAAATAGAAGCTAAAAGATTGTTGCAATACGAGCAAACTCTGCTAGACAATGTTTCCATTGCATGCATTGCAAAGCATGACCAAGCCTATTTTCAGAAGTTTTATTCACCTGAACAATGTAAATATATTGGTGCATTTCATCCGTTTAGCCAAGTAGCCATTAGCGCGGGGCAAGGCGAATATTGTTTATATCATGGCAACCTTAGTGTAGCAGAAAATAATACCAGTGCAATGTGGTTGGTGGAAAATATTTTTAGTAAATGCACACAACCTTTAATCCTAGCAGGAGCAAATCCAAGTAAGGAATTGCAGCAAGCGGTAAAACAATTTCCGCATATCAGTATCATTGCAAATCCAAGCAAAAATAAAATGGATGAATTGATAGGTAATACGCAAATACATGTGCTGCCTAGTTTTCAAGACACTGGATTGAAACTAAAATTACTACATGCATTATTTGCAGGCAGGCATTGTGTAGTAAACGAATTGATGTTGACAGGTACTAATTTACATAGCGCTTGTACAGTTGCAAATACAAACTTGGAGTGGATTACAGCAATTGAAAAATTATTTACAACTCCATTTACAAATACAGATATTGAAAATAGGAAAGCTATTTTAGAAAATCAATTCTCTGTGCAGAAAAATGGGAAGGATTTGGTGGAGATGGTGTTTGGTGGGTAGGATAATTATTTAGGAATACAATTCTTACACTACCCCAGCACACTTGCATTATCCAACACTACTCCACCTTCTGTGCGAATGATGCGTGCAGGAAAGCGTTGAATGATATTATAATCGTGTGTGGCCATAATTAATGCAGTACCATAATCTGTACAAATGCTATGCAGTAAAGCCATGATCTCATCAGCTGTATCTGGATCTAAGTTTCCGGTAGGTTCATCAGCCAAAATTAATTTTGGATTATTGAGCAAAGCCCGAGCTATATCTACACGCTGCTGCTCTCCGCCACTCATTTCATAAGGCATTTTATTGCCCTTACCTTTTAATCCCACTTTTGCAAGCACATTCAATATTTTTTCTTCCATCAAGGCTTTATCATTCCAACCTGTAGCTTGCAATACAAATTGCAGATTTGCATGCACATCTCTATCTGTAAGCAATTGAAAATCTTGAAACACAATGCCTAAATTTCTACGAAGGTATGGTACAGTTTTCCAAGTCAAGTCTTTTAAATCAAACCCACAAATATCTCCATCGCCTTTTTGCAATTGCAGATTACCATATATGGTTTTTAGCAAACTACTTTTACCAGTGCCTGTTTTACCTATCAAGTATACAAATTCTCCTTTGTGGATTTGCAAATTTACATCGCGCAATATCAAGCTTGTGCCTTGATAAATTTGTACATTTTTTATTTTTACTACTAATTCACTCATGCTTTATTTTATTTTGTATTCATGATATCTTTTACAATATTCACCGTTTCTTTTAAGTTGGCATCTTTCTTTAATGCCTTCAACCAATCTTCATTACGCTTTTTATTATTTTCAGAAGCTATTACATAATCCATATCAACACGTGGATTGTAAATATCCATTAGTACTTTTTCTTTATCCAAATCTTCTAATTTTTTGTTGAACTCTTTTATTTTTTCTAATTGCTTTTTGTATTCTACAATATTTAAAGAAGATATATTATCATCTTGTTGTTCTTTAATTTGTTTTGCACGCTGTTCAACCACTATATAATATTCGCTACCGCCAATTCTTTTTTTGCTTGCTGCCACCAAAGCGGGCACATTCAAGCTATTCGTTTTTTTATAATCAGGCGATTGAATTTCATCGTAAGGCAAGGCACTTGGTTCACTGCGTTCTCCTTTATCTGTATACATTAATAACTCTGGCAGTGTTATATCTGGAGTTACACCTTTTAATTGTGTACTACCGCCATTTACTCTATAAAATTTCTGCAAGGTAAGTTTAATGCTACCCATTTCTCCTTCTGATGATTTGCTTACTTGTGCTAAATCTATTTGGCGTTGCACTGTTCCTTTTCCATAAGTAGTGGTACCTACTACTATAGCACGTTTATAATCTTGCAAAGCAGCCGCCATAATTTCGGAAGCTGATGCGCTATAATTATTAATCATAACAGCCATTGGACCATCGTAAATAATTTTTGCGCCGCTTGCAGGCATTGGTTCTCCGGCTGCACCCTTAGACTTTACTTGTACAATTGGCCCATCACCAACAAATAATCCAGCCATATCCACCACATCTGTAAGCGAGCCACCACCATTATATCTTAAATCTAAAACCAAACCATCTATGCCTTCTTCTTTTAATTTTAATACTTCTGCTTTTACATCTTTAGCACAACGCTTGCCATTGCTGTTATTAAAATCGGCATAAAACTCTGGCAAATAAATATAGCCTATTTTTTTATCGCCTTCTTTGATAATGGCACTTTTTGCAAATACTTCATCCATGTGAATTTCATCTCTTACTATTGGAATCACTTCTTCTTTGCCATTTGCATGCTTTACATACAATCGTACTTCTGTACCTTTTTTACCACGAATTACTTTTATTACATCATTAATTTCCCATCCACCAATTTCTACTGGTTCATCTGCACCTTGCCCTACTTTTATTACTTTGTCATCTGCTTTTAAACTTCCTTGTTTCCAACAAGGAGTACCTGTTTTTATTTCTTGAATAACGCATACACCATCTACATCTTTTAACACCGCACCAATTCCAAAAAACGTTCCACTCATTTGCACATCAAAATCTGATTTTTTAGCTGGTGCAAAATAATCAGTATGCGGGTCAAATACAGCACAAATTGCATTCATGTAAGAAGAAAAATATTCATCGCTACCATTTTTTTTGATGCGTTTAAAATTCATATCCATATTCTTTTTCACTACGCGCCTTGCGCTATCTTCCATCACTTGGGGGCTCATGATTTTCCAATCTTTTACCGTATCTTTTTTTGTATTTTGTGCTTCTTCGATTTCTACAAACTTTGCTAAAACTCTGTATTTAACAGCATCATTCCAGCGCTTTTGCATAGCACTTTCATTTTTACACCAATCCAATTTTTTACCATCCAACTGAATATCTCCTTTGGCTGTAAATGTTTGTGGCATTGCAATAGCTATTTCGTAATACCGAATTGATTCTACCAAGCGCTGCTGAAAACGCTTATACACTAATTCGTAAAATGATATTTCATCATTTTTAAATTGATCGTCCAATTGTGTTTTAAATTTGCTAAATTCTTCAATATCTTCTTGTGTAAAATAAGCTTTACCATAATCGCATTGCTCTATAAATTTTTCAAAAACTTTTATAGAAAACTCGTCATTTAATGCTATTGGAGAATAATGTGCTTCTGTTAAAGCTCTGCGCACTCTATTGGCAATATCTTTTTGCAAAGCAGCAGATTGATTTACTTCGCCAATAGGCGCAAATAAAGTTTCTAAACTATTGCTAGCTGCATCAGCATGGGTAGCACCGCATCTAAAAGATAATAAAACAATTACACATGCAACAATGCTTAGTAAAACAACTACTTTTTTATTCATTCTATCTATTTGTATTTTGGCATAAAGATAAGTAGATAGTAGTTAAGAAAGTGCTAAGTTTTATAGAGAAATTATCTAATCAAGGTCTAATGAATATTGGTCTACTTTTAAAAATCGTTTGCTTTTTAATGTAATATTATATAGATCATTATCAAGTACTTGGCTAGAAGCAAATTTACCAGTTAGCAAGGCGCCATATGCTATGCCCATCCCTATTCTTTTTACAGAACCTTTTCTGAATAACCCAGAATATAATTGAGAAGAAGTATTATTAATATCCACTTTGTAATAATCATCAAAATTCTTTATCAAAATTTTATTATTATTTGCTGCTACAAATTCGATTCCTGCACCTAAATCTATTGTAGAAGAATTATAATAATCAAGCTTACTAAAGTTTTGTAAATTGTTTAAGCTGTCGAAAGAGAAAACTACTCCGGGACCATAATCATAATATGTTCTTGTGGTAGTAGTAGATCCGTTTCTTGAATAGGTAGTAGTGGTTACAGTATGCATACTAAAATTTTCAAACAATACCATTATATTACCATCTGGAGAAAATCTAATTCTAGTTATTTTATCCATATTTTCTACTTGGCTTTTATTATTTCTTTGTTTTCTTTCGCCTTCTATATTTTCAAAATTGATTTTAGAAAATTTACTAAAAACTAGGTTTTCAATATTCCCAAAGGTTTCGTCTAAAGTGCCCAATACAATGCCATCATACTTTCCTTTTGTATCACTAGTTAAGCACATCACTTTAATATTTTTCTCTTTATCTTCAAATACTTTTAAATAGGATGAGAAAGTTTTTTTATCTACTTCTACTTTTTTGGCAACATTATTCTTCACTAAATAAATATCATTATAATATTTATCTGCATTAAAAAAGCCTTTCACCCTTTCTCGCGTAGATGTTTCTAAAACAATATTACCTTGATTTGTTATCATTGTTTTTAATATCTGTTTCCCATTTAATTCATCTATATGCAACTTATCATTATACTCCAATGGATTGCAATTAGCATCGGCAATTAAGTAGCTCATATTTGCATCCTTTCCTTTAAAAGTAGTTGCCAATATGCCATATTTACTTTTATCTTTAGAAAAAACAAATTCTAAATTATCTCTTAAATTACATTCAAATACCTTTATTGTTTTTGCTTTTTTACTTTTTAAATTATACTTAGTACAAAATATATATTTTGTTTTCTTCGGTTTATTTTTATAGGATGTAAATACATTTAATGTATCTCCATTTTTCATTTGTCCTTCGTAATCAAAAGAATTTCCCTCTAAATCAATCGGAATAAATTCATTAGATGAAATTTTCTTTTTGGTTTTACTATATCTAATAATATTAATACCGGTTGTAAATTGCCTACCATAAACAAAATATACAGCATACAACAAGTTCATATTATATTGATCTAAAATAATACAAACTTCATCTTGGTTATCAAAAATATCTAAAACTTTAAATCTATCATTACCTATTCTTTTTAGCACTGTACTTGAAGATTTAATTGTGGTAATTGGTTTTTGTGCATACACAGAAAACGTAGCAACAAAAACTATCATAATGGTAAATATGTTTTTCATAAATAGATTGGTGGAATAATATTAAAAAGAATAAGTAAAATTTAAATTAAAACCAACACCTACACTTGATTTTTTTAAATTAGAATAAGGATCATTAATTATTTTAGAATCTCGAGATGAAGAAGTGAAAATATCAAAATACGGAGCAAGATCCATGCTTAAGCCTTTATATAAGTGGGTTCTATAAGCCAAGGTGGGCATTATGGAGGTTCTAACAACATTATTATCGACAAGCTGATTTGGACTACCTGTTCCTCTGCTATCTTCTAATACATACTTAACGCCATATACATTATATTTTAATTTTATACCATAAGAAAAAGAACTAAATAAAGGGTAACCGATTGTTGCCTTAAAAAAGCCAACATTCACACCAAATTTATTATTCATTTCAAAGGTATCAATACTATAATAATCCCTGCTATAAAAATTAGCAAGTTGCAATCTACTACTGTAAGTAAAAATATTATTGAATTCAAAATTATTTAACTTATAAGACTTATAACTTTTACTAATGCCTAACTCTCCCCAATATCCACGAAACAATTGTCTTTGAAATCCTATTCCAATCATTCTTTGCATTAAATCGGAAATACTTAAATAACCTGCATTGCTATTACGGAAATAAGATTTAGTTACATATTTCTTAACCTTATCGTCAGGCTGAAATTTTTTAGGAATGTTAGTTTGCGAAAAAGTAGCGTAACTTATCCCAAGTGCCATTGCACAAAGAATTGTATTTTTTAGTTTCATTACAAATTGAATTAGATTTCAAATGTAATGAATTCTCTTTCAATAAATTTAGAACTCAAGAATTAATTGCATGACTTGCAACATGGCTTCTGAAGCACTACTAAAAGGATGTGTAGCTTCGAATGTATGTCCTGTATTTTCTATTATTTTAAGCTTAGCATCAGGTGCTGAACTTATAATATTTCTTGCGTGTGCAATATTTACAGTTTCATCATTAGCTGCATGAATAATTAAAAATGGCATTTGAAGATTTGAAGCTTTTACAGATATATCAAAGGCAGATTGATGCATAAAATAATCTTCATGCAACTGAAAATAAAGCGGCATTTGCTGATTGGTTCTAGCATTGGCTATATAATGAACGCCACTTACTTTCCAAGCTTCTATATGAATACCTGCTAGCAAATTTTCGAAACTACTTACTGCATTCAAAGTAATTATTTTGGTAAAGCAGTTGAGTTTTTCAGCGGCAATTATAGCCATTCCACCACCTCGGCTATGACCTATTAATGTAATATTTTGTGTGTCGCATTTTTTAAAAACATCATCAGTGCTTTTTTGCAAAAAGTTAATTGCATTTTGTATATCTATTAGTTCTTTCGAAAAATTGTTATTCCCAAATGCATCAAGGTCTATAAATTTTTCTCTTGTATCTTCGTCAATGCCTACTCCGTTGTGGCTAAAATTAATTTTCACAACCGTATTCCCTTTTTCGGCTAATGTATTGGCAATATAAGGATAAAAACCCCAGTCCTTAAAACTCTTAAACCCATGCACTATAAAATATAAATTACCATTAGCGTTGGCAGCTGGATAAGTAACATCTAACAAAGCATTTCTATCGTTTGCACCTATGTATATAAATGATTTATTAGCTATCATGATTTACCTGTTGCTTGTTCATAAATTGTATCAATCAATAAATTATTACTATCTGCAGCTTGTGTAGCTAACTCATCGCAACGATTGTTGCCAGCATTGGTAGCATGGCCTTTTACCCAATGAAATTTTATATTATGTTTTTTATGCAAAGCAATATATCGATTCCATAGGTCTGGATTTTTTTTATCTTTAAATCCTTTTTTTATCCATCCCCAAATCCAACCTTTTTCTACAGCGTCAACCACATATTTACTATCTGTATAAATATGTACCTCGCATTCTTCTACTTTTAAAGATTCCAAACCTACAATTACTGCAAGCAATTCCATTCTGTTATTAGTAGTGTATCTGAAGCCAGCACTTAATTCTTTTTGATGCTTACCACTTATTAGAATTACTCCATAACCTCCTCTGCCAGGATTGCCTCGGCTTGCGCCATCTGTGTATATGGTAATTTGGGGCAAGAAAAATGAAAATTGTCTTTTAGATAGGTAGTTATGAACTATAACAAATTTATTAGAAGCGTCTGAATTCGACAAAGTTATTACCTCATTCCAGGAATTTTCATATTCATTCCGCCACCCATTTTATTCATTTGCTTCATCATATCACGCATTTGTTCAAATTGTTTCATAAATGCATTTACCTCTGCTATTTGCTTACCACTTCCTTTTGCAATTCTTTGGCGGCGACTAGTACTAATAATATCTGGATTGTTTCTTTCTTCTTTGGTCATGCTGTCTATCATCGCTTCTATGCCTTTGAATGCATCGTCGCTAATATCTACATCTTTGATGGCTTTGCCCACACCTGGTATCATGGCTAATAAGTCTTTCATATTACCCATTTTTTTAATTTGTCCCAGCTGTGTTTTAAAATCTTCAAAATCAAATTTATTCTGACGAATTTTTTTCTCTAACTTCTTGCTTTCTACTTCATCAAATTGTGCCTGGGCTCTTTCTACCAAAGTAGTAATATCTCCCATGCCCAAAATACGCTGTGCCATTCTTTCTGGGTAGAAAATATCTAGGGTGTCTAGTTTTTCTCCCATACTCACAAACTTAATTGGCTTATTTACAATGTAGCGAATGGTTAATGCGGCACCGCCACGCGTATCACCATCTAGTTTGGTTAGTACCACACCAGTAAAGTCTAATCTTTCATTAAAAGCTTGTGCAGTATTAACCGCATCTTGCCCTGTCATGCTATCTACCACAAACAAAATTTCGTGAGGGTTTACTGCATTTTTTACATTGGCTACTTCTGTCATCATTACTTCATCTACTGCAAGTCTTCCTGCGGTATCTATAATAATCACATTATTTTTATTTTCTTTTGCATAAGCTATTGCATTTTGTGCAATGCTAACTGCATCTTTATTTTCTCTTTCTATAAAAACGGGTACACCCACTTGATCTGCTAATACATTCAACTGATCCATAGCGGCTGGCCTGTAAATATCCGCAGCTACCAATAAAGGTTTTTTCCCTTTCTTTTTTAAATGCATGGCTAGCTTACCACTAAAAGTAGTTTTACCACTACCTTGCAAACCAGCTATTAATATGATTGTAGGATTTGCATCGCTTTCAAAAGTAGCTTCTGCACCACCCATTAATTCTGTTAATTCATCCTTTACAATTTTTACCATCAATTGGCCAGGACTAATAGCCGTTAATACTTTTTCGCCAATTGCTTTTTCTTTAATTTTATCGGTTAATTCTTTTGCAATTTTATAGCTAACATCGGCATCTACCAAAGCACGACGAATTTCTTTTACTGTACTAGCAATATTAATTTCGGAGATACGACCCTCTCCTTTTAATAATTTAAAGGCGCCCTCTAGTCTTTCACTTAAATTTTCGAACATAGTATTTTTGGTATTTTTTGGTTGGCAAATGTCGTATTTTTTTTTGGGAGCGCAAACCAATATTTTACCATTTTCAAAAAATAGCAACTACTTTTGGCAAATCAAAATTTTAGCAACAAAATGCCGAAAAAAGACAATTCCATTTTCACAGAAAAATCTTTACAATTTATTAATGAATACCTTAATAATGCCTCTCCTGCAGGCTTTGAGGCAAGTGGGCAAAAAATTTGGTTAGATTATATTACGCCTTTTATTGACCATTATTTGATAGATAATTATGGGAATACTGTGGGCATTATTAATCCAAAGGCAAAATTTAAAGTAGTGATAGAGGCCCATGCCGATGAAATTAGCTGGATGGTAAAATTTATTAGTGCCGATGGTTTTATATCTGTGATAGGCAATGGTGGCATGGATCCGCAAATCGCACTTGGCAAAACAGTAAATATTCATACAGAAAATGGCATTGTGCAAGGTGTATTTGGATGGCCTGCAATACATAAAAGAGAGCCTGGCAAAGATGCGCATCCAAAAACAAAAATGCTATGGATAGATGTAGGCGCAAAAAACAAAAAAGACATTGAAAAGCTAGGAATAGAAATTGGGAATGTCTGTACTTATGCAGAAGGCTTTCAGGTACTGAACCACGGCTATTGGATAGGCAGAGCCATGGATAATAAAATGGGTGGTGTAATAATAGCAGAAGTAGCTAGGCTATTAAAAGAAAGCAAAACAAAATTACCTTTTGGGTTGTACATTGTAAATGCAGTGCAAGAAGAAGTAGGATTGAATGGCGCCAGCATGATAGTAGAAACGATAGAACCAGATATGGCTATCGTTACAGATGTAACACATGACACCTGCACACCTAATATAGAAATGAAGATAGAGGGTGAAGTATATTGCGGTAAAGGGCCGGCTATTATGATAGCACCAAGTGTGCACCAAACTGTTTTGAAGCTAATTAAACAAACTGCAAAAAACAGTAAAATTCCATTTCAGTTAGAAGCTTGTAGCCCAGAAACTGGTACAGATACAGATGCATTTGCATATGGCAATTGTGGTGTACCAAGTGCATTGATTTCTTTGCCATTACGCTATATGCATACTAGTGTGGAAATGTTGCACCAACAAGATGTAGAAAATTGCATTCTACTAATTTTAGAAACATTAAAAAATATTGATATAGATGCTAAGTTTACTTGGAAGTAGACGACTTAAAGTTTTTAAAATACATCAAGAAAATGACTGTTAAAAAAAACAGAAAAAAAATTTCTCTCTTCAACTAATCAATAGAAAACTAGTCCATCAACCGATATGCAAAATAATAACTTAGCAATTTTACAAGGAACATGTATTCCAGAAATTTTAGCACCAACTACTCTAACTGCCTTATTGCAAGAAGCATTTATAATGCATGCAAATAACAAGGCAATTGTTTTTGAAAACACGAGTTTTACTTATGCAGATATAGATAATTGGAGCAATGCATGTGCAGCAGATATAATAGCCAAAGGCGCACAGGTTGGTGATTGTATTGGGGTATGGTATCCTAGAAGTGTGCAGCTACACATAGCAATATTAGGAATTTTAAAAGCAGGCTGTACTTATATGCCTTTTGATGATGAAATGCCAGCAGATAGAGTGCAAGGTGTATTGCAGGATGTACAAGCTAAATTTTGTTTCACAAAAAATACACTTACTATTCCTTGCTATACCTTAGAAGTAGTTGCACTGCCAACAGAAAAAATTAGTTTGCCTAGTATATCTATTACGCCAAAGCAACCTGCTTATATATTATTTACAAGTGGTAGCACAGGTAAGCCAAAGGGCATTCCTATTTCGCAATTTCAGATAGCACATTTGGTGCAAGCAGAGCAACACATTTTACAAATAAAGCCAACAGATAAAGTGTACCAAGGTTTTAGTGTAAGCTTTGATATGTGGTGCGAAGAAACTTTCATTAGTTTTTTTGCAGGTGCTTGTATTTATGTGGCTACTGCTACTAATGCAAAAGCTATTGACGAAGTAGGTGCAATGCTCAATAAATTAAAAATTACAGTATTACATGCAGTACCTAGTTTGCTTGCAGTAATAGAGGAAAGTATACCAACACTAAGAATTGTAAATGCTGGTGGCGAAGCATGCACTACACCTGTTTTGCAAAAATGGAGTACACCAAACATTACATTTTACAATAGTTATGGACCAACAGAAACTACTGTTACTAGCAGTATGATTGCTTTGCAGCCCAATGACACGATTACTATTGGGCATCCATTGCCCAACTATTATTATGCAATAGTAGATGAAACAAATAATATAGTTCCACTAGGTGTGCAAGGCGAATTAATAATTACAGGTGCTGGAGTTGGCACACAATATTTACATCTGCCAGAATTAACTACACAAAAATTTATTCCAAATCATTTGCAAGAATATGGCCTGCAAGGCGATACGATATACAAAACCGGTGATGATGCAATAATAAATGCAGATGGTACAGTTACCTATATCGGTAGGCAAGATGACCAAGTAAAAATTCGTGGCTACAGAATAGAATTAGGTGAAATAGAAAATCAATTGGCGCAATGTACTGGTGTAAATACTTGTGCCATTAAAGTACAAAAAGACCAATTGCTGCAAGACCATTTGATTGGCTATGTAGTGCCCAATAAAAATGAAACAATTGTTCAAGAAAATATTCAACATCAATTACAAAAGGTATTGGCACCTTATATGATGCCTAAAGAAATAATTGTGTTGGATGAAATGCCACGCTTACCTAGTGGCAAAATCAATAGAAAATTATTACCTATTCCAACTGCCTTTACTGTACCAATGGACAATAGCACTTTTACTTTTGATGCAAATACATCTATCAAAGAAAAAGTTTTAAAAACGTTGCATCATTTTTTTACAGATAAAGACATAGACGACAACAAAGATTTTTTTACAGACCTCAATGGACATAGCCTATTGGCAGCAGGCTTTGTAAGTCGCTTACGCAAAGATGCTGGTATTACACATGCTAGCCTTAGAGATGTGTATGCGCACAGACCTTTGCGCAATTTAATAACCGAATGGGAGAAAGACCAAGTTGTAAGCACAGCAGAAAAAACTGCATTTCAACCCATATCTAAAATGCGCCATAGATTGTGTTGGCTAGCGCAAACTTTTGCATTGTTTATTATTTATGGATTGTTTGCATCGCAAATTTATTTACCATACTTGGGTTACTATTATGTGCAAACAGAAACCGAAAGTCATACTCTGGGTGTGCTAGCTTCTATTGGTTTGTTTTGCTTAGTACCTCCGGCATTATCACTTGTAAGTATTATTACCAAATGGATATTGATAGGCCGCTACAAAGCTGGTGAATATCCGCTGTGGGGAATTTATTATTTTAAATGGTGGTTTGTAGAAAAATTAGAAAGTTTGGTGCAAATAAATTTCTTGAATGGCACACCAATATATAGAGCCTACCTGCGCTTAAAAGGCTGCACCATAGGCGCAGATGCACAGTTTGGCCCACTGCAAATGCAAGCAGAAGATTTAATAGAAATTGGTGCCAATGTTAGTATTAGTTCTGGTGTGTTATTTAATAATGTAGTGGTAGAAGATGGGCTTGTAAAATTTACAGAAATAAAAATTGGCAATCATGCTTATGTTGGTAGCAACTGCATCATCAATGGCAATACTGTAATAGAAGATTGGGGAGAGTTGAAAGATTTAAGCCTGATGCAAAGTGGCACAACCATTCAAAAAGGTGAAGAATGGGGAGGAAGCCCATGCGCAAAAGTTGGTAATAAAGAAGCTGCAGAAATGCAAGCACCACCTACTACCCCACAATGGAAAAAAAATTATTACTTTGCAAGATTTTCTGCATTGCTGATTATATTTCCGGTAGCTATTTTGTTGCCATTGGTACCTGTAATAACGGCAGTAACAGAGCTAGACAATGCAGCAGATGATTACGACTTTAGCTATTTTGTATGGATACCACTTTTATCTTTGCTATACATGACGCTTTTTGCATTGCAAACTATTATCGTCAATAAAATTTTAACTCGCAATATTAAGCCAGGCATCTACTCTATTTACAGCCCTACTTATTTTAAAAAATGGTTGAGTGATCAGTTTCTTACATTGTCATTAATCATCATGCATCCATTGTTTGCCACAGTTTATGTAAGTGCATTTTTCAGAGCATTAGGTGCAAAAATTGGTAAATACACAGAAATTTCTACAGCCAATAATGTAAGCCATGTATTGTTAGAAATTGGTGATAATAGTTTTATAGCAGATAATGTAAACCTTGGTGAAAGCGATGTGCGCAATCAAACATTGATATTAGAAAAAACAAAGATTGGCAATAAAACTTTTGTAGGCAATAGTGCGCATGTGCCGCAAGGTTATACTTTGGGCAACGATATGTTGATAGGCGTTTTAAGTTTGCCACCAACTCCAGAACAGTTGCTATCCAACGACAGCAAAGATTGGTTTGGCTCGCCGGCTGTAGCCTTGCCACGCAGACAAGATAGCGGCATTTATGATAGTACACTTACACACAGACCAAGTAAAAGAGTTTGGTTAGCTAGGGCTACTATAGAATTGATTCGCATTATACTACCAGAAACTATTTTGCTAATGGCAAGCTTTTTATTTATTGCTTATGTGCATGATGTATTAATGGAAAATACTTGGTGGCAGTTTATTTTATTATACCCAATTTACTTTTTTGTATTTATTGCCTTTCCTTGTTTTGCTATTACAGTTATTTTAAAATGGTTGGTGGTAGGCAAATACAAACCTGCATCTTGGCCAATGTGGAACTACAAAGTATGGTGCAGCGAAGCTATTACAAGCGTGTATGAATCTGTAGCTGTGCCATTTTTTCTAGAGCATTTAAAAGGCACACCTTGGCTACCAATTTGCTTAAGAGCATTTGGTGTAAAAACCGGCAAACGAATTTATTTAGATACAACAGATTTTACAGAACATGATTTAACAAGTATAGCAGACGAAGCTATGCTAAATGCCGACTGCGGCCCACAAACACATTTGTTTGAAGATAGAGTAATGAAAATGGGTACCATACATATAGGTAAACGCACAAAAATTGGTGCAGGTACTATTATATTATACGATACGGTAATAGGCGACGAAGTAAAAATAGAAAGCCTAAGCCTAGTAATGAAAGGCGAGCATTTAATGGATAGCACAAATTGGAATGGGAATCCGTTGAGGTAATTAGCATTTTGCAATTAACAATTAACAATGGGCAATTATCAATTTTCAATTATCAATTATTAATTATTAATGTGCAATTCTCAATTCTCAATTTTCAATTTTCAATTAGCAATTTGTAACAAATAAAATAATGTTGTGTACAAACTATCTGAACATTTTGCAACAAACTAAATTGAAACATCTTTTACTATTTTCATAAATTAAAATTTACTTTTGCAATCGCTATGACTATAGAGCAACTGAAAGAATTACGAGATAGAGAATCTGCCCTGCGCAGTTATTTGGCAATAGACGAAAGACTAGAAAAAATAGCCAACGACAAAGCATTGAGTGTAAGCGATGGTTTTTGGGATGATAATAAACGCGCTACAGAAATTATTAAAGAAATTAATAAGAATGAATATTGGGTAAAATTGTATCAGCAAACCAAAGATGCAATTGATGATTTTGCAATACTATTTGAATGTTGGAAAGATGGAGATAGCACAGAAGAAGAAACCAAATTGGCTTTTGATAAATGCAAAGAAGCCATAGAAACATGCGAATTTAAAAGCACACTCAATCAGCCCGAAGATGAGATGCATGCCGTAATGGTAATTAATAGTGGCGCAGGTGGCACAGAAAGCCAAGATTGGGCAGAGATGCTACTACGCATGTACAAAATGTATGGCGATAAGCAAGGCTGGAAAGTAAGCGAAATAGATATTCAGTGGGGAGATGGCGCAGGCATTAAACAGGCTACACTAGAGTTTGAAGGCGAGTATAGCTATGGCTTATTAAAGGCAGAAAGTGGTGTGCACCGCCTAGTGCGCATTAGCCCATTTGATAGCAATGCGCGCAGGCATACTAGCTTTGCCAGTGTGTTTGTATACCCGCTAATAGATAATAGTATAGAAATAGAAGTAAACCCCGCTGACTGCGATTGGGATTTTTTCCGAAGTGGTGGTAGTGGTGGCCAAAATGTAAATAAAGTAGAAACCGCAGTGCGCCTAAAGCATAAGCCTAGTGGCATTATTGTAGAGTGCCAACAAGCCCGCACCCAAGGCGAAAACCGCGAGAAAGCCATGGCAATGCTAAAAAGCCAATTGTACGAATTGGAAATGCAAAAGCAACAAAGCCTAAAAGACGATGCCAATAGCAGTAAGAAAAAAATTGAATGGGGCAGCCAAATACGCAGCTACGTTTTTCATCCATACAAAATGATAAAAGACCACCGCACCGATTACGAAGTAGGTAATGTAGGACCTGTGATGGATGGCGAGTTAGATGGATTTATTAAGGCGTATTTGATGGCGAATTAGGTAAGACTTTTTAATTGATAATTACCTTCCTACTCTGCCCACCAATCCTATCTACATACACACCCTTAGCCCAACTACTAGCATCTATATTTATTTTTACTGCACCTACATTTATTACTTGGCTATATACCAAAGCTCCTTGCGCACTAAATACATCTAGTTTTTTTTTCTATATTTTTTGCAATAGAAATTGTTAGTTGATTAGATGAATTTTGATAACTAGCATACTATCTATTTTTATATTGCCAGTATCTAGTGGGTAGCAAAGTGTGGGGGATGCGCCAAGGTTGTAGTTGATGGTATTGGGTGGTGTTGTTACAGCACCTCCATTAGGGAATCTTAAACATCTATTACACCAATTACAACCAACTCCTTTAATATCAGGATTTGCAATTATATTCCAAGCATTATCTAAACCACCCCACTTTCCAATATATATTTTATTATCTGGTCCAAGTTGTGCTGTATAATATTGATTAAAGTTTGCATAACTTGTATCTAAACTTGAAACCAAATACCACGCTAAAGCACTATCTGGTTCTAATAAATCTAACTGAAATACTTTACTGCGCATGATTATATACAAATATTGACCATTTTGGCTAAAACATAAACCCCTGGGTAAAGTTTCTAATTGCGTTAAGGAGCCAGCACTATCAATTAATAATGCTGGTATATTACATACTTTAGGATTTGTAATTTGTGCATCGCATCTATTAAAATCTGCAACAAAAACTTGATTAGGTTGTTCTTGCACATTTGCAATTTTTGTAGCTTGGGAATTAAAACACATTTGACCACTTCTATCAAAACTTGTGTATTTAGGTTCTGAAAATGATATTTTGGAAGGTTCTGCAATACTATCTTTACTTATATAATACGTAAAAATATCATTGGCTAATGCGCCTTGTTTTACCAACCACCAAGCTTTGCATACTATACATCTGCGAACCACAAAAAATATTTGTAAAATACAAATCCACTCGATTCCTACAATCTGAAGGCTTGAAAATACAGGATTGTTTAATTTACTACCAAACTATTCATTTTTCATCTCTTATCCTCCATCCAATTTCTCCACCAATCTTCCGTTATATAATTAATCATTGCGCTTCTAAGCCTCATCTAAAAAAAAATACTTACTTTAGTACTTTCATGAAATACGTTTTTTTGTATATCACCTTATGTGTAACGCATTATGCTTCAGCCCAAAATATGTTTGGTGTGGGGCGCAGCACATTTATTTGTTTCCAAGGTGGGCCAAGTAAGTATTTAGGCGATATAGGTGGGCACCCAAATAAATGGGGCGACAAACTTAGCCTAGATAAAAATACATTTTTTGTGGGTGCTAGTTTTCAGCGTTTTTATAAAAGAACTTTTAGCTTTGAGCTAGGCATTAATACAGGCTATTTAGCGGCTAGCGATGCAGATATTAAATACACCTCTACTGCAGACCCTGAGTATCTGCGCTACAGAAGAAACCTAGATTTTAAAACAAAAATTGTAGAAGGTAGTGTGCTTTTTAATGTATATCCATTGCAGTTTTTTGGTAAAAATACGAGGATACATAAATTTCCAATTCAGCCTTTTATCTTTGGTGGCGCAGGCTATTTTTCTTTTAATCCGCAAGGCAGCTATTACGATGCTAGCTATAAAACTACCTTGTGGCTAGACCTGCAACCCTTGCATACCGAAGGGCAAGGCTATGCAGAATACCCCGATAGAAAGCCATATAAATTGCAACAAGGTAATTTGCCTTATGGTTGGGGGCTTACTTATTTTGTGGCAGAAAATTTATTTGTATCTATCAGCATGAATGGTAGAAAATTATTCACAGATTACTTGGATGATGTAAGTACAACTTACATAGATACCAAATTGCACGAAAAATATTTAGAGTCAGAGGATGTAATAGAATCGGCCATCATCATGAGTGATAAAAGCCCCTTGGTAGATCCATTTTTTAAAAATATTGTTGGCGATATTAGAGGCAATACCATGAAAAAAGATGCGTTTTTTAATTACAACATCAAAGTTGGTATGCGCATTGCTAGAAAAAAAAGTAAGAAACCTAATTTTTATAAATTTGATGATACAGAGGTGTGTAACTAATTACAAACACTTTCTCTCTTTTACAAATTAATCTAAACTATAGGTAATCTAAATTTCCGAGAGAAAAATTGCCTATTGATAATTTGTTTTAATTTTTTCTTGATAAAAAAGGTAAGTGGTAAATGTAGCTTACGTAAAAAATCAAGACGATGAAACTAAATTATGAAAATCTGCTTAGAATTGTAGTTTATTCAATAATCTTTTACCTTCTGCTTTTAACGCAGCATCATCTGTCATTCTTAATGGCGCTGCAAGCAACTCTGCAATAGTAGTTTTTGCTTTCGCTACTTCTTTATTTTTTTCGTATGCATAGGCAAGGTCTAGCAAATTAGTAATGTAATTTTTATCTATGCTTCTACATTTTTCAAAACAACGAATGGCACTTTTTACATCACCAGGTGGCAAGCCTCCTAGCAATTGATTGCAAGCTAAAATTTCTACGCTAGATAATCTGCTTACTTCTAAATTGTATCTGCCCAATAGGTGCAATGCATAAGCGTGATTTGGATTTAGTGCTACTGCTTTATCTGCATAAAATTTGATAGCCCTACTTGCTGCTACTTTGTTTTTGATGCTTGATACCAATGCCATTCTACCCATAGCTACACCCATTACAAAGCTACATTCTGCTTCTTTGGAGTTTAATTGATAAGCCTTCTCCGCAAGGGTTTTAGCAGAGGTAAATAATACTTTCTGGTCGTTGCCTTTTTTACGATTACCACATCTACTGCATAAAAAACTTGCAGCACATAATGTTTTCCAATTATTATTATCTGCCTTTAATATAGATTGATAAATCAGCAATGCTTCATCTTCTAACAACAGTTTTTCTTTTTGTTCAGCAGCTTTGATGAGTGCATCTGCAGCATTTTGAGCTAAGCAAATTACTGGAATATTTAGTAAAATAATACAATAGATGAAATATTTTTTCATACAATTGATATCGATAAATTTGGAATTATCTTACAAGCAATACATTACCATTGCGCTTTACCTTTCTGCCATTTAAGCAAATACCTTCTGCTATCCAAACATAAGTGCCAAGGTCTTGCGGCATGCCATTATAGGTACCATCCCACTTGCGGTTTGGATCTGTAGTTTCAAATACCATTTGGCCAAAACGATTAAAAATTCTAAAAAAGGTTAATTGTTTTAATTGATAATTGGCAAGTCCAAAAGATCTATTCAACTGATCTGGGCTTGTAGGGTTAAATGCATTTGGGCAATTGATATCACCACAAGATGTATTTACAGCCACAGTATCGTAGCGCACACAACCATCTGCATTTACTACTTTTACATAATAAAACTGCACAGAATCTACTGGTCTTACATTAGGGTAAGCTACATCACTAATATTATTTTCGAAATACAAATTTGGTGTCCATAAATATTTAAACTGATAGCCTTGACTCATTTTTGGTCCACCCAATTGGGTAGAAGCACCATCTGCTACAATTCTATCTGGGCCAGCATCTGCTTTAATTTTACTCACTTTTACATTTACCATAGTATCTACAATACAACCATAGTCGTAAGTCATTCTTACATGGTAAGTGTAATCTTCTTCTGGAAACACATACACACTTGTAGTGTCATTTCTGTATATCAAATTGTAAGTAGGATCCCATAATATTTTACTTAAAAGGTTGCCATTAGCTACCATAAATAAAGTATCTCCTTGGCAAAGCATAGTATCTGCAGTTAAATCTATTTTTGGCTTAGCTAATACCTGTATGCGATGTTGCTCTTGGTTTTCTTTACCATTGCTATCTACTGTTACAAAATACACATTATACAATCCTGGCTTAGTATAGTAATAAGTAGGTATTTGATTAGTAGTATCTTTTAATACACTAGCATTAGCACTAGAGTCGTAATGCACTATGCTTATGGTATTGGTTTGGTAATTAGTTACAAAACCATACACATTATCTTTTTGGCGAATTAATTCTGTAATACCACGCGGACCATTGAATGCAGCAAAGTTACCTAGGCTGCTCACTACTGGTACATTAGAGATATTGCTACCAAATTTTAAACTAATCAATTCGTTGGTAGCTTCATTACTTACATAGCCATAAAATTTTTCATCGTCTTTGCTGATATTAATGTATCGTGGCGATTTAAAAATGTTACCAAAATTACCTAAAGGAAATACCGCAGGAGTATTTAGCATAGATGTACCAAAGTCTAAACGAGTAAGTGTAGATGATAAACGATTTACCACAAAACCGTAATAGCTACCCAATTGTTGTACAAACTTCATTCCTGTAGGGAAAGATAAACCACCTGGGTTACCTAAGTCTGTTAAAGTAGGAGTGCTAGTAAGGTTTGCACCAAAGTCTAAACGCACTAAATGAGCACTTAAACCATTTAAAGTATAAGCATACCAATTGCCATTTTCTTTAAACAAATGAATATCTTCTGGGCTAATTAAAAGGCCTGAAAGGTTTAATAAATCTGTTACAATTGGTGTGTTGGTAAGCGAATTGCCAAACTCTAATCTTGTTAATTGTGTATTTACACCAATACCACCAATTGCATATCCAATCCAATTTCCTCTGTCGTTTACAATATCAATACCAGTACATTTTTCAGGAATATCGCCAGTAAAATTACCCAAATCTACAGGAGTAGGAAGGTTTTTAAGATTTGCGCCTACATCATAGCGAATCAGGTTGAAAGGGGCATCGTAGTTTACTGTAAATAAATAATATTTGCCATTTTGCTCTTCTAAAGTAATAGGCGTAGGCCCACCCAAAGGCGCATTGCTAGCTATTACACCGCCTTTTGGCTGACGCTCTAACCATGCACTGCATGTACCCCAATAATAGCTTGCCGCATTTTTGGTGGTAGATAATAAATTTACATCTTGCATTATGCAAACTGTATCCGGATACGTCATTGTATTGAGCTGCGCTTGCACACTAGTGCTAGAGATAAACAATACAAATATGCCTAAAGCCTTAATAATTCTATTCATAATCAGATAAATATCCTCAATATATAAAGACGCAAGATAACAAATTTTAGTTAGTCTTTGCGTTTTTGGGTAAATAATTATAAAATTGGCTAGAAATGCCGATGGAGAAAGAGAAAGTTAGGGAAAAGGGGAAGGGAATTTAAGATTTGTATGCTGAAATTATTTGATTATAAAATGGCAGCTGATTAGACTTAATTAAAATATTAACGTGGTTATATACCATTATATTATTATTTTTGTGAAGCTATGCAAACAGTAACAATAGATATTATTAATAATAAAGCGCTAAAACTTTTACAAGATTTAGAGTTGATGCAATTAATAAGATTACATAAGAATAGAACAATTTCTAGCACACAGCCCAATGAATGGACTAATAAATATAAAGGAGCTATGAGCAAGCAAGCTATCACTGATATCGACAACCAATTGAATGAACTACGTAACGAATGTGAATAAATTACCTTTGGGATACTAATACTGCTATTTATTTTCTGCAACAGCAGTTTCCAATTAATGCTGAGAAATATATTGATAGTATTTTACAAACTAATATACCTGTAATTTCTGCAATTACAGAAATAGAATTACTATGTTGGAAGACAGCTTCTGAAAATGATTTAAAAGTTTTAAATAATTTTATTCAAGATGCAACGGTAATAGAGTTAGAGCAAGAAATAAAATCTAAAACTGCAGAAATCCGCAAGGCAAATAAAATAAAATTACCTGATTCTATTATTGCTGCTACAGCAATCGTTTACAATCTTACAATAATTACAAGAAACACCGCTGATTTCAAAAATATTGATGGATTAATAACTATAAACCCCTTTGAGATGTAATTATATTTTAGTTCTTTTACAGCAATAAATTTGCTTGTATCTCCCTAACCACCTTCTCGGCAGCGCCTAAATTCTCAGCTATCTTTTCTGCAATGGTTTTTCCTATTGCTTTATTATTTGCAAAAAAAGTAAATGCATCTGCAAGTTCTGCAGCGTTGTTTACAATTTTTGTTGCATCTATTTTTCCAAATAAAGTTGCTTCTAAAAACCTTGCATAATTGGGGCCGTGTATTACAGGTTTGTAGTAGCTAAGTGGTTCTATAATATTATGTATGCCAGCTCCAAAGCCGCCGCCAATATAGGCAATAGTTGCTTTTCTGTATATTTTATTCAGCATCCCCATTTTATCTAGCAGCAACACGCTGTAGTTAGAATTTTTTTGATACTTAGAATATCTAATGATTTGCTTGGCAAAGGTATTTTCTATTTGTTGCAAATGTGCTTCGTCTATTTGATGTGGCACAATTATCAATTGCCAATCTGCAATGCCACTCCCCCACCATTGTGCAAGTAATTTTTCATCCGCAGGCCAAGTGCTGCCAGCAATTAATATTTTTTTATCACCACAAAAATCGTTGATGACTGTATCTTCAAAAGGAGCAGCTGCAATGGCTTTCATCCTGTCAAAACGCGTATCGCCAGTAACTATTACTTGTCGCAGCCCAAGGCTATACAATATAGCTTTACTATTGTCATCTTGCACAAAAATGCAAGTAAAAAAATGCAACATGGTTCTATGTAACGCTCCATAATATTTCTGAAAAATATTATTTTTTGCCACATACATACTTACCATATAGGTAGGTATTTTGCGCGCATGCAAAGCAGCTAAATAATAATACCACAATTCGTATTTTACAAAAATTGCTATGCTTGGATTAATTGCATCCACAAATTGTGCCGCATTGCTTTTGCTATCTAATGGCAAATAATACATTTCATCTACAATATCATTTGCCTTAAATGCATGGTAACCAGATGGGCTAAAAAAAGTAAGCACCACTATGCTTTGTGGATGTTTTTGTTTCCATAAAGTAATGATAGGCAGGCCTTGCTCGTACTCCCCCACACTAGCGCAATGCATCCATAATGTTTTGGGGTTTTTGTCTTGTTTTATTTGTAAGAAAATATTTTTTCTACCCACCAACATTTCCTTTGCCTTTGCATGCCAAGGGCTAGCAATATGCAAACCCATTTTATACAAAATCAAAAATATGTTATAGAAAAAAAGTGCCAAGATTTAGTTTCGTTTTTTAGATTTTTCTAATAATACACCTCCTCGGTTTTCTTTTGATAAACAGGAATAAACCATCCCATCATCAAGCCAATGCTTGCATCTATTCTGTTATCTCTGCCAGTTTTTTGCACATCGTACCACCACTCTCTGCGGCCTTGTGTTTTGGCAACATTCATATCTAATGCAATAAACCCATTTAGGTTTTTCTTGGTGCCGTAATACATATAACCAAGCAGCACATCGCCATACAATCCATTGGTCAATCTATCGTAGCCTTTGCGGTAATCTCCAATTAATTGCGGATACAAATTATCTCTATCGTAAATATTTATTTTATGCTGCATAAAACCTAAACTTCCCATACAAAATGGGCCACTATTCGCATTCGCATTCCAAAATGGTAAAATTTTTCCTACATCAATTCCTACATTGTAGCCACGCTGATACAATCTTATTTCTGCCAAAGAACCATCGCTGGTAATAGTGCCAGAGGCAACTGTTTTTAAATTATCTAAAAATCCTGGTTCTTTTATTTTGTTACCAAACATAAAATGCACCCTTGCCCCTATTATCCAATTGCTTTTTTTCTTTCTGTAATATGTCAACCCAACCTTATCAAATACACCAAACCTTGTAGCCAAATCTGCCATAGGAAAATCTAAAGATACATGTAAACCAATGGTAGAAATATTCCTTGGCACTGTATCTATTTGCGCCATTGCCTCTACACCAAAAAAGATGAAAATTATTATAATGTATTTGTACATTTTTACCTGATAATTAATTTTTCAAAACTAAGCCCAAAACCTTTAATTTTGCTAACTTCAAAACAAATATTATGCAAAAATTACAAATGGTGGATTTAAAACGCCAATATGCTAAAATAAAAGACCAAGTAGATGCGGCTATCCAACAAGTGATAGACGACACTGCATTTATTAATGGAAAACCTGTACAACAGTTTGCAGAAGAGTTGCAAACTTACTTAGGTAGCAAGCATGTAATACCTTGTGCCAATGGCACAGATGCATTACAAATAGCCATGATGGCATTGAATTTTCAACCTGGAGATGAAGTAATTACACCTTCTTTTACTTATATAGCTACTGTAGAAGTAATGGCGCTTTTAAAACTAACTCCTGTATTTGTAGATGTAGACCCAAAATCATTTACTATGGATGTAAGCAAAATAGAAGCTGCCATCACCTCTAAAACAAAAGCAATTGTACCTGTACATTTGTATGGACAAAGTGCAGATATGGAGGCAATTTTGGCTATTGCTAAAAAACATAATTTGTATATAATAGAAGATGATGCGCAAGCAATTGGTGGACACTATACATTTGCAGATGGCACTAAAAAGGCAAATGGCACAATGGGTACTATTGGCTGTACTAGTTTTTTTCCAAGTAAAAACTTAGGTTGTTATGGCGATGGTGGTGCAATATTTACAGATGATGATACCATAGCTGCTAATTTAAAAATGGTAGCCAATCATGGGCAAAGTGTTAAATACTACCACGATGTAGTAGGATGCAATAGCCGCTTAGATACGATACAAGCTGCAATTTTGCGTATTAAATTAAGACAATTAGATACTTATTGCAGTGCGCGCAGAAGTGTAGCAGATTTTTACAACAATGCATTTGCAAATCATGAAAATATTACAACACCATTCTGCGCTAGCAATAGCTACCATGTGTATCATCAATATACTTTAGTATTAGATGGTGTGGATAGAAACGAAGTACAAAAATTATTGGAAGAGCGTGGTGTACCGAGTATGATATATTATCCAGTACCTGCACACAAACAAAAAATGTTTGCTAGCTTTGATGTAGCAGATATGGAACTGCCAGTTACAGATTGGTTGACGCCACGCGTAATCAGCTTGCCAATACATACCGAAATGACGGAAGAAGAATTGCAGTATATTGCAAGCAACTTTTTAGAAATAATAGCATCATTAAAAAAATAAATAATTTATGAAAATAGCAGTTGTAGGAACAGGTTACGTAGGATTGGTAAGCGGTACATGCTTTGCAGAGCAAGGTAATAATGTAATATGTGTAGACAATAACGAAAACAAAGTGCAGCGTTTACAAGCGGGCGAAATAGTCATTTATGAACCAGGTTTAGAGGTTTTGTTTGATAGAAATATTAAAGAAAATCGTCTGCATTTTACCACCAATTTAGAGGAAGCATTTGTAGCTAGCGATTTTATTTTTCTAGCATTACCTACCCCTCCTGGCGAAGATGGCAGTGCAGACCTAAGTTATATTTTAGGTGTAGCAAATGAACTTGGCAAACTATTAGCCAAATACAAAACGTATAAAGTAATTATTAATAAAAGCACGGTGCCTGTGGGTACTGCAGAGTTGGTAAAGAATGCTATTCTAGCAAACTACCAAGGCGAGTTTGATGTAGTAAGCAATCCGGAATTTCTAAGAGAAGGTGTAGCTGTAGAAGATTTTATGAAGCCAGATAGAGTGGTAATTGGGTGCAGTAGCGAGAAAGCACAAAAAATGATGCACGACTTGTATGCACCATTTGTGCGCCAAGGCAATCCAATATATTTTATGGATGAGCGAAGTGCAGAAGTAACCAAATACGCTGCTAATAGCTATTTGGCCATGCGTATAACTTTTATGAATGAGCTAGCTAACCTTTGCGAAAAAGTAGGCGCAGATGTAGAAACAGTAAGAGTGGGTATGGGAAGCGATAGCCGCATTGGCAAACGCTTCTTATTTTCTGGTATTGGATATGGTGGTAGTTGCTTCCCGAAAGATGTGCAAGCGTTGGTAAAAACCGCACATCAAAACGATTATCCTTACGAAATTTTAAAAAGCGTAATTGCCGTAAACGATAAACAAAAATTGGTGTTGGCAGATAAAATAAAAAATTATTACAACAACAATTTAAATGGTAAAACTATTGCCATTTGGGGTTTAGCATTTAAACCAAATACAGATGATATAAGAGAAGCGCCAAGTTTATACATTATTCCTGCACTAATAGAAGCCGGCGCAAAAATTGTTGCCTACGACCCAGAAGGCATAGAAAATGTAGAAAAA
This sequence comes from uncultured bacterium, assembly GCA_903921675.1. Taxonomy (GTDB): domain Bacteria; phylum Bacteroidota; class Bacteroidia; order Chitinophagales; family Chitinophagaceae; genus CAIXQW01. The sequence goes on from CAIXQW010000194.1 coordinate 31,300, forward strand.
TATTTTGCAAATAATGATGCTGTTGCTCCGCATATAGATTATGCCACCAATGCCTATGATGCATTAAAAGGTGCAGACTGCCTAGCTATACTTACAGAATGGGGCATATTTAGAGCTCCAGAGTTTGATAGAATGAAAGAAAACTTGGCTACCCCTATTATATTTGATGGTAGAAACTTATACGACTTACCTAGTATGCAAGAAATGGGTTTTTATTATAATAGTATCGGAAGAAAAGTAATTGGCGCTTAACAGCTCAACGGAAAATATAAAAAAGGCACGCATTTCAAACTGAAATGCGTGCCTTTTTTCTTGGCTATTGAAAATAACAAAGCCACATATTTTTAGTATGTGGCTTTGAAGAATTAATTTATAATTATTAGTTTTTTACAAACTTTTGCGTTGTAACACCTTTAGCATCACTAATTGAAATTACATACATACCAGCTGGTAAAGCAGCAATATCTAATTTCAATTTGCTATTGCTAATTGATGCTACTGTAGCATTTACAGCTTGACCAAATGAATTAGCAATTGTAATTTTCTTACCACTCATATTACCTTCGATGTTTAATACATCTGAAGATGGGTTTGGATAAATATTGTAAATAACATTACCATTTTTATCTAAGTTACTAATTGCATCTGCAACAAAATCAGCATTGTAGCAAGTATAATCACCATCAGCAGAGTGAGTAAGCAACCAAGATACTGGTAAACCAATATAGCGGATAGAATTTCCATCCCCTTGATCATCTGTACTTGATAATACTGTTCCAGGCTCTGTATCAGACTGCCAAATGATATGTACTTTATTATCTACATTAGTAGCAATACTTGGAAATACATCTTCTACTTTTGGAGAATTAGAGATATTAATTCTACTACCCCAAGATGCACCATTATTAGTACTCATGATCATAAAGATATCTCTAAAGTTTTGTCCAGTCAATTGAACAATATCATCAGAGCTAGAAGTAGTATCGCCATCCATTACTGCACTATACACACAATAAAGTGTATCTCCATTTCTTGCCATTTGCGAGAAATTGCTAGAACCAGGTGCTGCATATCTATCGCTTTTTGCAGCAGAAGAGTTATGGTTCTCTCCAAAATCAAAAGAAGAATTGCCATCACAATCAAACAATGAATCTAAAATAATTCCTTGATTAGGCACCATGTTAGAATTCCAATAAACTAATGTATTTAAGAATGTAATTGGTCTGTAAAAACCACCAGCTAATAAAGTACTATCAATATATCCACCAGCTGGAGAATAAATAACATGAGTAATACCTTTATCATCTATCATTACAGAAGCAGAAGCATCTGAAGAAAAAATATTTTGTGCAGTATCTGGACCACCGCCACCGTTACCAGCAACAATAGTTTGATATCTGTAAGGGTTTCTGTTTGCAGGTAATCCACAATCGATGATAGTATCTACAGCAAAAGTAGTTCCATAGTCAGCGCTTTTTAATAAATACATATTTGTTAGCACATCACCAATGATAATAGAAACGTGCGAATCTTTTGCAGAAATATTATAAGACTCCCCACCTACTCTATAAATAGAAGCAGTATCAATACCAGGTAATGGAATACATTTAGTAGGCCATGTAAGACCACCATCTGTACTTTTGCTATAAAAAACACCAACTCTAAAGGTATCGTATATCCAAGATTGGGCATTGATTACATACATATTATTACCTGCAATTGCAGCTTTAGGCCAAATCAATGTATCTGTAGTTAATGGGCCTTTTAATAATACGGATTGTTGTGTAAAGGAAGTTCCTACACCAGAGTTGTAAAAACCAAATGAAGAAGCATTTAAACTATTATGAGTAAAAAAATAATCCTTTGTTCCAAACATTGCTAAATCTGGGAAGCCAGTTCTAAAGCTTTCTTGACGAGTTGTTGGAATTACCCCAAATACGCCACCCGTGGCAGAGTTGTAAGCTGTTCCTCTATCTGCAAACGAATTATCTGTTGCAGAACTAAATGTCCATACAGCAGATAAGGAGCCATTACCATAATTGTTGATTCTATGGCTCATGCTACCATTACTTTGCAAATCATAAGTAGTAGTTCCAATAGATGAACTATTGTTACCATTACCTCTTGTTTTTTTTACATATCCAGATTTTGAAACCGAATATTTTGTAACTCCTTTTGTTGGATTACCTGCGGGCTTTGCAACTTCACTATTTTGTGCATTTGCATTTAATAGTAAACTCAATGCTCCTACAGAAAGTAAAAATTTTTTCATTTCTTATTTTATTTTTAAATTATTGAACAACAAATATAACTTTATTGTAGAAGAAAAATTGAGTCGATATTAACTTTTTATCAACTTATTGCAATAAAATGACAATTTTCAGTAAAGTAGCGGCAAAACAAAGGTTTAGTAACAGAATACTATTTCCCTTTCTTCATTCTTTCTTGGTTTTGCTTTTGCATCTCCACCATTTTTTCCATAAACTTACTCGTTTTTGGTCCTTTGGTTTTGTTTTCATCTATCTGAGCACGAATTTTATCGTGGTTAATCACATAGTTTTGAATCACAAATTGCAAAATCAAAGTAAAAATATTACTTACTACATAGTAAAAAGTAAGCGCCGCTGGCATTTTATTAAATACACCTAAGAATATTACAGGCATAATAAAAGGCATATACTTTAACGCAGGATTGCTATTATCTGTAGGTGTGCTATTCATATTATACAATGCCATTACCAAAGATGTAGCCACAAATAACAATGTCCAAAGACTTACATGATTGCCATAAGCAGGTATAGAAAATGGTAAGGTAAGAATGCTATCAAATGTACTTAAATCTTTTGCCCATAAAAATGGCTGCTGACGAAGTTGGATAGCATTCGGTAAAAATGATAACAAGGCAAAGAAGATTGGCAACTGTGCCAAAGCTGGCAAACATCCACCCAATGGACTTACACCTGCACTGCGAAACAATTCCATTTGCTTTACACCAAATGCTTGTTGATCATCTGCATATTTGGCTTTCAACTCGTCTAGCTCTGGCTTTAACACCTTCATTTTGGCGCTGCTTAAATAGCTTTTGTAAGTAATAGGACTCATTAGCAAACGAATAATAATGGTCAACATCATGATAATTAAACCATAATTTTGAAATACACTAGCTAGCATATCAAACAATGGTAAAATCACCCATTTGTTTAGATAGCGAATAAAACTCAACCATTTGCTATACTCCAATGGAATCATTTCTTCTAGCTTTTTGTTATAGCTTTTCAGCAATTCGTAGTCGTTTGGCCCACAATACATTTGCAAATTAGCATCTTGCCCGGCAGCCAAGTTAATATTAGCATTGATGGCAGCTAAGGTTTGATTGCTGGTATCGTTGGTGGCTTTATAATTTACTCTGGCAGATGTAAAATCTTTATCAGTAGCAATCAAAGAAGTATTAAAATAATGCTGCTTAAAGGTTAGGTATTTCAGCCCTTCTTTAAACTCTACCGTTTTATCATCTGAAATGCTATTATGGTCTGTACCTTCTTTACTTTCATTGTAAGCAATAGTGGTGTATTGCATTTCTGTAACATGGTCGTACTCGTTGTTTGGCGCAGTGCTAGTCCAATTTAAATTCATAGCATTACTAGCATCTACGGTGCCATTACCTGCTATATGCATATCTACCATATAGCTGCTATCTGGCAAAGTATAAGTAATGCTTGGCCCACCTGCAGCGGTGTATGTAATAGATTTGCCATTGGCTACTGGCACAAAAGATACATCTTTGGTATGTAGCATATTGCCTGCGCTTGTTTTGTAGGCTACATCAAAAGCGTTTTGATTGGCTTTAAACACCTGCACAGCTTGCTTGCTAATGGCGGTTTTAAAGTGTTTCAACTCTACATTTAGAGGTTGTGCTCCTTTGTTGGTAAATGTAATTTTCACCAACGCATTTTCTAATACATTCTGCACCACTGGCACTGCGTTAGAGTCTGCTTTTACAGCAGCTACAGCTTGATTGCTATCTGCCTTAGCCATCAAAGTGGTATCGGCTTTTACAGGATGCAGCTTAGCTTGCGCTATGCTATCTTCTTGCTTTTGTTTGAAAAATTTGGATTGTTGTTGTTGGTTGTATAATAGATAGCCTGCCAAAAGCGCCATCAATAATATCATGCCTATTCTACCCTGTTTATCCATTTTGTTTTTTTTGAAGTGCGCAAAGTTAAATAAATTAAAAGGAATGCAAAGTAATTTTTGGGATAGATGGTAATTAGATTGGGTTTTAGGATCCTAAGTAGTTGGGTTGATTTTGGAAAGATTGGCTAATTTACCGTGAAATTAGGTATCAATTTAAAATCAAGTAAGTCTATAAGAAAATAGCACAATCTCAAATCATAACCGGGAAAAGTCGAGTTAGGTGCGCCATCCTGAATGCAGATGATAAATAACAAAATAATTTATAAAAACCTTTTTCAAATAAATTGAACCCTAAAAAGGTAACGTAAATGGAAATAATAAAATCTATCAACGATACACTTGCATTTACAATAGAAAAGGAAAAAATTATTGGCATAATAAATTGGTTTTTGAGTAACTTACCACGCGTTACGCCAGACAAAGTGATGATGAGAATAAAAAAAACTTAGCAAGTATTCAAAAATGATAGACTTTATACAACAAATCAAACTCCGCAACGAAACACTATTTTACTTTGGCCTTGTCTGCCTTTTATTGTCTGTGGTATTTTTACTACTTACAAAAATAACAACTGTACAAGTGTATCATGTCAATGCTTGGTACAAGCCATTTAAATTTGCTTTCTCCACATTTTTATTTGCTTGGGCAATGGCTTGGTATTGTTACTATTTACCAAATTTCAATATCCATTTATTCAATTGGTCTGTTATTATTTTATTGGGTTTCGAAATTTTTTATATTGCTTTTCAAGCAAGCAAAGGGCAACTATCTCATTACAATTTAAGTACACCAATCTATTCGGCACTATACTCTATGATGGCCTTAGCAGCAACTTTGGTAACGCTTTACACTGCATATGTTGGCATACTATTTTTCAAGAATGATTTTCCAGCATTGCCAATTTATTATTTGTGGGCAATTCGATTAGGCATCATCATTTTTGTAATATTTTCTTTCGAGGGCTTTGCAATGGGCGCTAGGCTCAACCATAGTGTTGGTGCATTAAACGACAATTCCAATTGGCTAATAATTGGCTGGAGCAAAACAGTTGGCGATTTAAGAGTTGCACATTTTATAGGTATGCATGCTTTACAAGTATTACCACTCCTATCCTATTACGTTTTTAAAAATACAAAACTCACTATTGGGCTTACTGTGATGTATGGATTATTAGCAATGCTTACACTTATTCAAGCACTGCAAGGAAAGCCATTGATGAGAGGGAGTAAGGTGGAAAAAGAAGTGAGTGGAACAATTTAGATATTGTTGCTAGATGTTTTGAGATGGCTAGTTGTTAAGTAGTATTTTATTGTAAAAAATTTGTGATGTAGGAAAGCTGGTATATATTTGAGTGAGTGGAAATGTATAACAGCGTTACCTAAGACCTCTATCAAACATCAATACCTTAATCCAAAAAAATAAATAAAAAAGATAAATTGGAAAGAAATAAGCAAATTTTTATCGGGTGCTTTTTTTGTAACTGCAGGAGCAAGTTGGTATTTTGCATTATTGAAAGTAGACCTTCCATTTATGGGCACAACAATGACTCACGAATTTCTTTTCATTCGCGGGTTCATCCATTTTGCTTTATGCTTGGCTACATTTTATTTTGGCTTTATTAGAAATAAATAAACTGCTATAAATATTTCTACTTTCCATTTGCATTTTTAAAAATTTGAAAAATAGTTTGAAATTAAACCAATTTGCAATAAGCATTAATAACTACTGAGTTATTTTGAATTCTACACAAACAAAAATGAGCTTACTAAATTGATACTACAAATTTTAGTTCACAAACCTGAAAATTGGGACAAAGGAAATTTGTTTGGAATAATAATTTCTGAATAATCTAGCCAAATTATTATTCCCAATGCAAAATTCCTACCCTCCTATTTCCAAAAAATCCACCTTCTCTTCCCAGCCGGCAAATGCTTTTTCTAGCCTATCTAGGTGGGTGTCTGTTATGAAAGTTTGGCAGTTTTCTTGGGTGATGAGGTTTAGTAGGTGTATGCTTCTATTGGCGTCTAGTTTTTCAAATACATCATCCAAAAGCAATATTGGAGTAATGCCAAGCTGCTGTTTCATGTATTGGTACTGTGCTATTTTTAGGGCAAACAATAGGGTTTTTCGTTGGCCTTGGCTAGCAAAGTCTTTAAAACTTTCTTGGGGGCTCATGCCTAGCAAAAGGTCATCGCGATGAATGCCACAGCTGGTTCTTTTGGTGGCAATATCTTTTTGAATTGTTTGTTTAAACAAATCTTCTAAATTATTATTAACCAGTTTACTATCTAAATTGATTATAATTTCTTTCGGCTCTTTACTAATCTCCTTGTACAAGGCGCAAACCATAGGTATAAACTGCGCTAGCATGGCCACTCTTTTGGGGCTAATATATGCGGCGTGTTGGCACAGCAGTTGGTTGTAGTAGGCTAGCAAATCCCACTGCTGCCCATTGGGTTCTTGCCATGCTTTCAATAGTGCATTGCGCTGCGCCAGTACTTTGTTGTAGGCTATCAGGTGGCTAAAATAGGTAGTGTCAATCTGGCACAGTATGCCATCAATAAATTTTCTGCGGTACTCGCTTCCTTCTGTTATTAGCACCGTATCATCCGGCGAAATCATTATGCAAGGTATCCTACCAATATGCTGCTGCAACTGCTTGATGTCCTCGCCATTTTCGCTTAATTCCTTTTTGCCATTTTCACGAATGATAATTTTAATAGCCGAGCTCTGCCCTTCTGCCCAATCAAAAATTCCTTCTATATACATGCCTTGCTTGTTGTGCATTACCACCGCGCTATCCTTTTTGGCAAAGTAGCTTTTGGTAAAACCCAGGTAATAAATGGCATCTAAAATATTGGTTTTGCCTACCCCATTTGCCCCATAAATACAATTAATAGGCTTAGAAAAGCTAAAAGATTGCTGCAAGTAGTTTTTATATTGATAAAATGATATTTTTTTTAGGAATGGCAAGGTGGTTTTTGGCTTGGTTTTATTATCTTCGCACAAATTTACAATAAAGGTGCAAAATCAGTTCGGCAAAGAAACATATTTATATTGGTACGAGTCCATGTTGCTACTTCGAAAATTTGAAGAAAAAACTGGTCAGCTGTATGGTCAGCAAAAAATTCGTGGGTTTTGCCATTTATACATTGGGCAAGAAGCATTGGCTTCTGGCGCTATGACCGCTATCCGCGATGATGATAATATGATTACTGCCTACCGCGACCACGGTTTGGCTATCGTAAAAGGTATTACACCAAACGAGTGTATGGCAGAATTGTATGGCAAAGCTACTGGCTGCACCAAAGGTAAAGGTGGTAGCATGCACTTTTTCAGCAAAGAAAAAAGATTCTTTGGTGGGCATGGCATAGTAGGTGGGCAAATTGGTTTGGCAGCAGGTATTGCATTTGCCGAGCAGTTTAAAGGCACAGACGCTGTAACCCTTTGCTATTTTGGCGATGGTGCAGCGCGTCAGGGCATGCTGCACGAAACATTTAATATGGCCATGACATGGAAACTGCCTGTTATCTTTATTTGCGAAAACAATCATTATGCAATGGGTACTAGCGTAGAACGCACTAGTAATGTATTGGATATTTATAAATTTGCGGATGCGTACGATATGCCTGGCGACAGCATAGATGGTATGAGCCCAGAAGAAGTGCATAATGCAATAGAAAGAGCAGCACGCCGCGCCAGAGATGGAGAAGGCCCTACCCTAATAGAAATGAAAACCTATAGATATCGTGGGCATAGTATGAGCGACCCTGCTAAATACAGAAGCAAAGAGGAAGTAGAAGAGTATAAAGAAAAAGACCCGATAGACCATGTGCTAAATGTAATTAGAGAAAATAATTACGCTACAGAAGCTGAGATTGAAGCTATCAACGAAAAAGTAAAAGCGGTGGT
>CAIXQW010000195.1 GCA_903921675.1 uncultured bacterium
GTCCTGCTCGGGTTTTTCTAAGTATTTAGATTTGTTTGTTGTGTTCTGTCGGCTGCAATTTCAAAGCGCTATTTGAGGCTGGAAAATTTGTTGGGCTAGAGTCTTTAATAGCACATCGGCTACCTACAAGTTTTATTGGTTGTTAGCTATTGTGGAAGAAGTAGAGCACAATGCAACTACAATTTCTAAACATCGTTTGTTTACAAAAATGGTAACCAATGCATGGTACACAGTAAATTATTTTAAACTTTCATTTGGCAAACAAGACCTTATTCATAAAGCAGTAGAAAATATCAAAGATTTTGAACAACTAACAATTGATGAAAAAAGAGAAACACTAAATACTAAAATTGAAAACTCTTTAGATATAAATACAAGAAGAGAACTCAATCATTTTGATAAAAATGTACCACATTGGTTTTTAACACCATGGTTTTCTAAATTGTCAGGCGAAACAGATAGCCAACAAAAAAATAGAATTTATGAATGCTCTCAAAATTTCGAGAATAATTGTTTGTATGCATTATATAAAACAGAAATTATTATTAATCCAGACTGGGTAAACTATTTAAAAACTAATGCTAAACTGCTTAAAGATTTTTGCTATTGGAACTTAGCAATTTTTCTACAAACTAGAAATCCTAATGTACCAGACATCCCAAATAAATTAATTAAACCAGCATTAAGAAATTCTTTAACAGAGCAGCGAAATAAATATTGGAAAAATGTTTTTCACCAAGAAAATTATGTGAACTGCATTTTTACAAACACAAAATTATATTACGAAGAAAACAATTATGCATTAGACCATTTTGTACCTCATGCATTTGTTTCACATGATTTAATTTGGAACTTGATACCTATAGATAAAACATTCAATTCATCAAAAAGTGATAAACTTCCATTAATAGATATTCACTTTGACAAATTTTATCAATTACAAAAAAAAGCATTTGACATAAACAAAGCTATTAATTCAAAAAGTAAATACATGGATGAATATTTAACTATATTTCCTGAACTAAATAGTTTTTCAAAACAACGCTTTAAAGAAATTATCCAACCTCTAATTACAATTGCACATAATAATGGATTCCCATATCTCAAATAAAAAAAATAATCTAAACAGCCATCTTACAGCCAAAGAAAGAGAAAGTATTTCATTTCCTGGCAAACTACTTTTAAACAAAAATTTATTAAAAGGAAGTGTATTAGATTTTGGTTGTGGTTTTGGAAAAGATGTAGAAATTTTAAAACAAAAAAATATTGATATTGTTGGTTACGACCCACATTACTTTCCGAATTATCCTACTCAACAATATGATACCATTATTTGTTGTTATGTGTTAAATGTTTTGTTACCTGAAGAACAAGCAGATGTACTAATGAATATTTCTGCTTTATTGAAACCAAACGGCAAAGCATATTATGTAGTGCGCAGAGATATAGTTCATGAAGGTTACAGAATTCACAAAATACATAAAAAGGAAACTTATCAATGTACTATTAAGCTACCTTTTAAAACTATTTTCAAAAATGATAGTTGCGAAATTTATGAAAATCAACACTACACACATTTAAACAAAAACAAAAAAGAAATAAGTCCTTTTTTTGATGAAAATGAAGAAAGAGAACTAATTTTTGAAAGTGCTACAGCTTTTTCTTTTTATGATAAATTTCCAGTGAATAAAGGGCATGCCCTAGTTGTGCCAAAACGATTGGTCGCTAATTATTTCGATTTGTCAACTAAAGAACAAACTGCTTGTTGGATAATGATAAATAAAGTAAAAGAAGAATTACAAAATAAATATAACCCTGATGGATTTAATATTGGTATCAATATAAATGAAACTGCAGGACAAACTATTTCACATGTACATATTCATATAATTCCAAGATACAAAGGAGATTCAGAAAATCCTAGAGGCGGTGTAAGAGGAGTGATTCCAAGTAAACAAAATTATTAATCTAAAATATATTGATTAGGTATTTCAGACTCTAGAAATTTATCCAAATGATTTTGATAAAAATTCGAATTATATTTTACGAAGATTGATTTACAGTTAATTTTCAAAATTACTCCTTCAAAATAAAAATAAGAATCCATTAAATATGGAATTCTAAATTTTACTGATTGGCCTATAACCATTTTATTTTCATTCATATTACAAATATAATAAAAACCAATTCCCCCACCCCAACAATTCCCTTATCTTCGCCACATCATAGGTATTCCCCCGTGTGTAATACTTATGATATTTGGAAGCACAATACCATGCATTAATAGATAGTTTTATTGCCAATAAAATAGGCATTGCCCCAAGCTTTATTTCGGAGGCATTAAGCACAGCACTGCAAGCGCGCCTCACTCTCTTATCTGAGCAAGGGCAGCTACAGCAAGCTGGCACAGGCAATGCAAGTGTGGCGCTTCAAAACAAATTGTTTCGCTCCGATAAAATATATTGGCTAGACCGCAGCCACCAACAGCCCGCCGAAAACGATTTTCTGGATATGATGGATGCTTTTGTGGCCAACCTCAATGCTACTTGCTACACAGGCATCACTGGCTACGAGTTTCATTTTGCCATCTACGAAGCAGGCACTTTTTATCATAAACACTTAGATCAGTTTGCCAACAACGATAGCCGCAAATACACCATGATATTTTACCTCAACCCTAATTGGCTTCCTGGCGATGGTGGAGAGCTTTGCATCCATCATATAGATAGCCTGCAATTGGTAGAACCTACGAATGGCACTAGTGTGTTTTTTCAGAGCAACATTATAGAACACGAAGTTCTCCTAAGCCACAAACAAAGAATGAGCATCACTGGCTGGCTAAAAGTAAATTGATTGCTGCGCAATGGATGGAGCGGATGGAGCGGATGGAATAGATTTTTACGGATTTATTATTGCAAGCAATAATTTTTTTTTCGACACTGATGAGACTGATGGAAATGATAATACTGATTGTAATAAAAAATGCATTTAATTATAACTACCTGCGCAAATCAGTCCAATAAGAAAATGATTGTACCAAACATTTTGGGCAACACAAACAACAGGTTTTAGTTAGTGTATATGGATGATTGAAAAGTATTACTTCAATTCTGATTTCAATTTATTTTTGTTTAAATATTCTTTAAACTGAAAATAAGACATATTTTCAGTTTCCTTAGCAATATTTTCTTTTATAGCTCTGAACACTTTTACTGTGTCGAAATTCTTTTCTATTTTAGTTTTAGTCTTCATTATTTACAATCTCTTTTGGTGACCTAATATCTAATTGTATATATCCGTTTTTCAAATTTACAGAATTATACCCACGTATTCTAAAAACATTCACAATATGTTTAAAATTCCAACTTACTAAATAGTCTACTTTATTGATAGTTGCAGTTGCAATGTGTCTGCAATCATCAGCACTAGTTCTTCCAACAACTTTTTCTTCTAGATATTGTTCTGCAAGCTTAAATGCATCTTCTGTTACTTCTACAAATTCTAAATTTTCTTTTGGCAAATTATTGAAATGAATTTTAACATTCTCTGGAGCATTACTTAATTCGGCAATAGACAAATCTGAGTAAACACATGTAATTACTCCTAATCTTATTTTTTCAAATAGCAAAGTAGAAATCTCTTCGAATTCTTCATCAAATACTCCCCCAAAAACAGAGGTATCAAAATATAATCTTGGTTTCATTTAGTAAAATTATTATTTTTTTTTTGCAATTAATAAATATATCTCGATGCTATTTTAATTAATTAGCTATTAATTCTCTAATCTAACGATACAACACCTCTCTTTTTTGGATTAGAACGCGGACTTTGCGGAGAGCGCAGATTAGCACGGATTTATTATTGCAAGCAATAATTTTTTTTTTGAGACTGATGGTACTAATGAAAATGATAATACTGATTTTATATTGAAAGCTATTTTATAAATATACTCTTTGCTAATCATTCAAAAAAGTAAAATCAGTGTCCCAAACATTTTTCGCAGCAAAAACATATTCGCGTTCCATCATTTTGCGCAGCAAAAACACCCCAATCTATTATCCATAAAAATAATTTAAGCTACAATCTAATATGTATGCGCAATAAAATTTAAATTGCATCTATGAAAAACATTGCTGTATTAACTAGTGGTGGCGATAGCCCAGGAATGAATGCCTGTATCCGCGCTGTAGTGCGCACCTGCAAATACAATGGCATCAATGCTTTTGGTATCATGCGTGGCTATCAGGGTATGATAGAAGGCGATATTAAAGAACTACAAAGCATGGATGTAAGTAATATCATTCAGCGCGGCGGCACCATACTTAAAACAGCACGCAGCAAAGAGTTTCGCACACCAGAAGGCCGCGAAAAAGCATACCAAAGTTTAATAAAACATAATATAGATGGCCTTGTGCTAATTGGTGGCGATGGTACATGCCGCGGCGCAGTAGAGTTTTTTAAAACCTACAACATACCCGCCATGGCTACTCCCGGCACCATAGACAACGACTTAGCCGGCTCGGACTATACCATTGGTTTTGATACCGCTATTAATACTGCCGTAGAAGCTATCGATAAAATTCGCGATACCGCAGACAGCCACGATAGAATATTTATAGTAGAAGTAATGGGCCGCGATGCAGGCTATATAGCCTTGCACAGCGGCTTGGCTTGTGGTGCAGAAAATATTTTAATTCCAGAGCGCCGCGATACCATGCAAGAAGTAATTAAGCGCATTGCAGATAATACCAAGCGTAAAAAATTAATGAGCATCATAGTAGTAGCCGAAGGCGACGAGCTAGGCGGCGCAATGCATGTAGATAAATATCTTAAAGAATACTTTGGCAATATTGATACTCGTGTGTCTATTCTTGGGCATATCCAACGCGGTGGTAGCCCATCTTGCGCAGACAGAATACTAGCAAGCCGCACTGGCTATGCAGCTGTAATGGGTTTACTACAAGGCAGAAGCCAAGAAATGGTTGGGGTAATTAATGACCAAATAGCCTATACGCCTTTTACAGAAGTAGTAAAACTAAGACTGCCAATGAAGGATGACATGATGGAGATGATTAAGGTGTTGAGTAGTTAGTTTGTTAATTGAAAATAGATAATTGGTGATGCTGAATTGCTAATTGTAAATTGACCTAACATCTATTAGCTATCAAAAATCTTTCTGCCCATTTAACGCTTGATTATGCTATAAAAACTAGCTTGCCTTTACCTTTGCAGCTATATATTTATGAAACAGTTTTTTACAGCGCTTTGCGGATTATTATTTTTCACTATTGTTGCTAGTGCACAAATTAAAGTAAGTGGCTTAGTAACCAATGCAAAAGCAGAGCCTTTAGCAAATGTAGCTGTATCTTTTACAGCTGTAAAAGATAATAGCGCTAAAGTTAGCACAGCAACCAATGAGTCTGGAAATTTTACTGCTACTATACCTGCTGCAGGTAAATACAGAATGATAGCAAGCCGTAGTGGTTTTCAGGAATATGCGAAAGTAATTACAATAGCTACAAGCACCACCATAGAAACAATTGCCTTACAAAATAATAATACCATAGGTGGCGTAAAAGTAACTGCCGATAAAGTAGTAACAAAAATAAATGTAGATAAAAAAGTGTACAACGTAGGGCAAGACATTACTGCTAGTGGCGGTAGCGCCAGCGATGTATTAAAAAATGTTCCAAGCCTTACAGTAGACCCTGTAGATGGTGGTGTATCTATCCGCGGCAATGATAATATATTGGTGTTGGTAGATGGCAAGCCAAGTACCTTGTTAGGCTCTGATATAGCAACTGTATTGCAAGGCATACCAAGTAGTAGCATAGAAAGTGTAGAGGTAGTTAATAATCCGGGTGCGCAATACGATGCACAAGGCAAAGGTGGTGTATTAAACATCATCTTAAAAAAAGATAGAAAAGCAGGCTATAATGGCAATGCGGGTTTAAGCGTTGGTTTGCCTGCTAGGATAAATGGGAATATTGGTATGAATGCCAATGTAAAAAAATGGAATTTATTTGCTAATGTTAGTGGTAGAGCATCGCAATCTTTTATCAAAGACAGAATAGAAAGAACCAATGATTTTAATGATATTACTGCGCTAACAGAGGCTTATACTATCAGAAATCCAAAAAGTGGTTTTATTAATTTTGGTGCAGATTACAATTTGGATAAGTACAATAAATTTACCTTAAGCCAAAATATGTTTGGTGCTAATATGACAGGTGATGTAACTACAGATATTTATTTAGATACATTATTTACCAAACAAATACAGCGTGCTCATCGCTACAATGTATATAGCGGTAAGCCTCGCAACGAAACTACATCGTTCAATTATACCCATACTGGCAAGAAAAAACCGACAGAATTTAAAGTAGATGCTAGCCTTGGAATTAGTCAATACTTAAGAACTAGTGATATAGTTACAGATACCTTTAATGCAATGGATAATATAGTAAGTGCAAATAATCAACAAAGCATTCCGATTAAAGGAGGCAATAATAATTTTACTGCATCTACAGACTACTCTACCCCTCTTGCCAAAGCTAGTAAATTAGATGTAGGCGCTAAAGTGATTAATTTTGTGTTTAGAAGCGAAAACTTTCCTACCTATCGCTATCAAGGTGGCGAATTATTAAACGATGCAAAATTAAAGAACCATTATAAATTTTCGCAAAATACTTATGCTGCTTACACTAATTATAAAACACAAATCAAAAAATACAGTATGCAATTGGGCTTACGATTCGAGCATTTTGTGTATGATGGTATAGTATATCAAACCAATACCCCATTGCATGCAGAGTTCAACAACTTGTTTCCGAGTGCCTATTTTACCCGTAAAGTAAATAAAGATGCAGAGCTTACACTAAGCTACACTAAGCGTGTAAACAGACCCAACTTTTTTCAGATGGTGCCTTATATAGATGTTACCAATCCGCAAGATACAAGCATGGGCAATCCGGCTTTGCATCCAGAGTTTATACATGCTAGCGAATTAAGTTTTTATAAACCCATTAATGGCAAAAATAATATTTTGGCAAGTGTGTATTATCAATACAATAAAGATTTAATACAACGCTACAAAAGATTTAATAGCAATGGTACTTCTTTTACACAACCATTAAATATAGATTTTGGTGTTACATACGGTGCAGAGTTAAATGTAAAATATTATCTGCTAAAAAACTGGGATGCTAATTTTAATGTGAATGTGTTTAATAATATTATAAATGGCACAAGCGTAGATGCATCCTTGCAAAGACAAGGCTGGAGCGGATTTGCAAAAGTAATTAGCAATTATAAAATCAATAAAAAATGGGATTTTCAATTAACAGGCAACTACCAAGCGCCTGCGGTAATAGCGCAAGGCAAAACAAAAGCTTATGGTAATATAGATGCTGCTATTAAAACCAATTTGCTAAATAATGCACTAACATTATCGCTGAATGCCAATGATATATTTAATACCACCTTTACAGGTAGTGTGTATGATGTGCCTAATTTATACCACCAATACAATTATCGGAAGCCACAAACACAACAAGTTACTATTGGAGCACAGTTTCGTTTCTTAAGCAAGAATACAAATCCTGCAGATGTAAAAGACAGGAAGTTTGGCAAAAAAGGAATGGAAAAAGATAATAAAGATATTAAAAGCCGCGATGAAAATTTAAAGAAAGACGACGACAGAGAAGATAACAACGGCGGTGGCAACAACAATAATAATAATTCTGGCGGACAACAAACCAAATAACCGCGTTTTCTCCGCTATTCTTTATTTTAATACCGCTAAGCTTATTGAGTGCCAAATATTTTTGTTTAATTTGTACAACACATGGTGGTGCAAAACAAACAAATAGGAATATGGGTACATATATTAGCAATTGTGCTATTTATAGGCAGTAGATTTGTATTTAAATCTCCCTTAGACCATTCCGCTACTTTGCATAGCTTAGCTATTTGGCGAGAAGTTTTTAGGTATGTTTTATTAGTTGCTTTTTTTTATTTTCATTACTATTTTATTATTGCAAAATATTATTATAGCAAGCAAATTATTAAATATATATTTTCTGTATTTGGCTGGTTTATGCTGGTTACATTTTTACCAAATTTATTTTTTCAAAATACAAACCCTCCATCCATCAATGTACCTTATCATTTTTGCGGATATCATTTCCATCCCTTTTTCAATACCATACTAAATTTATTGTTGGATACACACAATAGTTATTATCCATTTATTAGTATATGGTTTTTGAGTGTGGTAATGCATATTACTAGTAGGCTAAAACAAATTGCTTCCGAAAAAATGGAAACAGAGTTGGCATTTTTAAAAGCGCAAATCAATCCGCATTTTTTATTTAACTCGCTAAATAGTATCTACAGCTTGGCACTAAGCAAAAGCGATAAAGCACCAGATGCCGTGCTAAAACTTAGCGAAATGATGCGCTATGTAACTGATGAATCTAAAAACGAATTTGTGCCCTTAGACAAAGAAGTTAATTACCTAAATAATTATATAGAATTACAAACCATGCGTATGCCTGCAAGTACAAAGCTAGAGTATAAAATAAGCATCACAGAAGCACATAAGCAAATTGCACCTTTAATATTAATACATTTTATAGAAAACGCATTTAAGCATGGCTTAAGTACAGAAGTAAACTCTACTATTCAAATAGATATTATTTGTACAGATGATGAGCTAAGTTTGTATACAGCAAATCCTAAATTAAATAACCCTAAATACAATCAAGGAGAAGACAGCATTGGCTTACAGAATACGGTAAATCGCCTAGAATTTATGTATCCGAATAAACATAAGTTGACCATAGATGACACACCAACGCATTATTTTGTAACTTTAAAAATGAATTTGATATAATATGATAAAAGCAATTGCATTAGACGACGAGCCATTGGCGCTAAACATTTTAGAAATGTTGTGTAAAAAAAATGATGATGTAGAATTACTTCGCACTTTTACACAACCATCTGCAGCTAAAGAATATTTAGATGCAAATACGGTAGATTTAATTTTTTTAGATATCCAAATGCCAGGCATTAGTGGTATAGAATTTTTTAAAGCGATGCGTGCAAATATGCTAGTAATATTTACAACCGCATTTAGCGAATACGCTGTAGAAGGTTTTAATGTAAATGCAGTAGATTTTTTATTGAAACCATTTAGCTTAGATAGATTCAATCAGGCAGTTACAAAAGCGGTACAATACAATGCGCTGGAAATATTTACCAAAACACAAGAGCCAAACTTTATACAAGTAAAAAGCGCATACAGCTTAGTAAACATCAATCTAAACGAAGTAATATTGATAGAAGGTTTGGATGATTATATTAAAATTCATTTGCCAAATAAAAAGTTTGTAGTAACCAGAATTACCATGAAAAAAATGATAGAAACGTTAAATGAAAAACAATTTGTGCGTATCCATCGCTCCTTTATTATACCATTGCACAAAATAGAAAGTGTGCGCAATAAGCATGTATATATCGATAACTTTGTGTTACCTATTGGCGCGAGCTATGAAGATGATTTCTTTGATAAATTCAATAGTATTTCATCGCCTACTAATTAAGTACTATAATACACCATTTTAATATCTTAGAAAAGAAAACAACCTATACCTACTAACCAAAGAAAAAGAAACTAATACGGTATATTATTGACAATATAAAGGCGGGTTATGATAACACCAATAAAACACACGGATTGGAAGTAAATTTTAGAATACCGATAAGGGTGTTCAGTGATGATTCAAATCTCAAACCAAAAACCCTGCGTTTGGACTATTCCACCGTTACACTTTTTGCTAAATTTCTTGGTTGATCTACATTACAACCACGCAATAAAGCAATATGATATGCTAATAATTGTAATGGCACCACAGTAATTAATGGACTTAGTATTTCTTCTGTTTCTGGCACTTCTATACAATAATCTGCCATACCTTTTACATCTACATCTCCTTGGTTTACAATAGCTATTACTTTTCCTTTGCGCGCCTTTACTTCTTGTATATTGCTAACGATTTTTTCGTATGCACTTTTATTTGTACATAAAAATACTACAGGCATATTCTCGTCTATCAAGGCTATTGGGCCATGCTTCATTTCTGCAGCAGGATAACCTTCTGCATGAATATAACTAATTTCTTTTAATTTTAATGCACCCTCTAAAGCCAATGGAAAATTAATTCCTCTTCCTAAGTACAAGAAATGCTCAGCATCTTTAAATACTTCTGCTATTTCTTTTATTTGCTCTTCTACTTTAAATACTTCACGAATTTTATTTGGAATATTTTCTAGTTCATACAAAATTTGTCTTGCACGGCTTTGGCTAATAGTGCCTTTGGTTTGCGCCAATTGCAAGGCTATTAATGCAATAATACTTACTTGCGCAGTAAATGCTTTTGTGCTTGCAACTCCAATTTCTGGTCCTGCATGTGTGTAGCTACCTGCATGACTTGCGCGCGCTATAGAGCTACCTGTTACATTACAAATTCCATAAATTAATGCTTGTCTTTCTTTTGCTAAATCTATTGCAGCAAGTGTATCGGCAGTTTCTCCACTTTGGCTAATAGCAATCAATACATCGCTTTCATTAATAATAGGATTGCGGTACCTAAATTCGCTTGCATATTCCACTTCTACAGGTATGCGCGCCAATTCTTCTATCAAATATTCGCCAATTAATGCACTGTGCCAACTTGTGCCACATGCCGTAATAATAAATCGTTTTGCATTATTGATGCGTGCAGCAAAATCGCTGATGCCTCCTAATTTAATCCACCCTTTTTCTGCATTCATTCTGCCACGGAAACAATCGAATACCACATTGGGTTGTTCGAAAATTTCTTTTTGCATAAAATGCTTATAGCCACCTTTTTCTATCTTCTCCAAATCCATTTCTAGCTTCTGGATAGCAGCACTTTTTTCTACATTGCCCATCGTACGAATTTCCATTTCGCCATGACGCGGTAAAATAGCATATTCCTCATCTCCTAGGTAAACTACTTTTTTAGTAAATTCTATAATTGGGCTAGCATCACTTGCTACAAAATATTCGTCTATACCCACACCTATTACCAATGGACTCCCTTTTCTGGCAGCAATTAATTTATCTGGGTCGTTTTTATCTAAAATTACAATAGCATAAGCACCAACTACTTCATTTAGCGCCACGCGCACTGCATCTTCTAAAGATAAATTATCTTCTGCCTGAATAAATTCTATAAAATTAATTAA
>CAIXQW010000196.1 GCA_903921675.1 uncultured bacterium
AATTTCTCGGTGACATTTTAAAGCTTCTTTGTATTTTTTAACCCTAAAGAAAATTGAAGGATTGAAGAATCTAATATTTCCCACAAGCGAATTTGGTGTAGGCCTTCTTCGTGTTTATTTATCCCGAAATAAATATCGGGATTGAAAAATATAACACTCATTCTTCGTGTTTATTTTTCTAATAGTCTTCTGGTTTTTCTACTTTTAGATATTCATCTTCATCTTTGATGCGCACCCACTTGCGATATTGCTCGTCAGTTAAAGTTTCTCTTAATCGCTTAGTGCGCAAGTTGTAAATTTGCTTTAATTGAATATTTTTATCGGCATTGGTAATAGTTTCATTTGCTAAAATTGCATTTACATCGCGTAAATGTTCTGCCATAATACCACGGAAAACTGGCTTTTGAATTTTAGCTAAATTTAAATCTAGCATCAATACTTCTACATCTCTGTAGCGATCTTCTCTAGCTTTGCGGTCTCCTAATGTTTTTTTATCCGCACGATTCAAGCGAGCAGCTTTTCTTGCAGCTCTTTCTTCCGCCTTATTATCAAAGCCATCTAATTGCTTATCGTTTTCGTTTCTTGCTCTTACTTCGCGTTCATCTTTATCGCGAGCAAAACCAACTACTTCAAAATCGTTTACTTTAGTTCCTTCTTGTTCTGTGTTTTTATAATCGCCTTTTTGTTTTTTTTCGCCAGCCCATTGTGCATTAGCAACTGTGCCAATAAAGAATAGTGTACCTGCTAATAAAAATATTTTTTTCATTATGCGTGTGTTTTTTAATTTGAAGGTGTAAATTACATAGTTTTTTAACACTTTTCAACATTTTTCAAAGATTTTCACAAATGCTTCAAAAATCTACAATACAATTTTTGCAAAACTTGCAGAAAAACAATCACAAAACCTGGATGGATGTCAATAAAAAAGCATATGAAAATGCCAAGGCAGATTGGGAACAAATGGTAGGAGATGTTATTAAAGGCCTTAGTAAAACTGAGCCAGCTTTACAAGATTTACTGCCTAAAAACTGCACTTTTAGAATGAATAGAGATGTGCGCTTCAGCAAAAATAAAGAACCATACAAATGCAATTTTGGAGCAAGTATAAAAATAGGTGGTAAAAAAAGCCCCTATGCTGGCTATTATTTTCATGTAGAGCCCGGCGCAAGTTTTGTAGGCGGTGGATTTTATATGCCAGAAGCACCTGTTTTGGCCAAAATTAGGCAAGAGATAGATTATGATTTAGCAATATTTAAAAAAATAATCAACAATAAAAAATTTACTACCGTTTATACCAATGGCATTTCTACAAATGTAAGTTTGGTAAATATACCAAAAGGTTATGCGCCAGACAATGCCGCATCAGCATATTTAAAATTAAAAAGTTTTACAGCGGTAGCATCTATCAAAAATGAAGAATTGCATGATAAAGCTATAGGTAAAAAAGTAATAGACTCTATGGCAGCATTAAAACCATTTTTAGATTTCTTGAATAGGGCAGTTGTAGAGATAGAATAAAATAAATAGATTTTAGTTGATTAGAAAATCTAACAATCTCCCAAGTTTCATTCAAGACATGCTGCTGTTCCCCCTATTGATTTTCTTAATTAGATAAGGCTATAATTATTTAATAGCTTCCCAAGTTATCTGTCTGCTTGCTCCATTATTAATTCTTTACAGGCAGGTATCCATATTTTTTGCCATACTCCATCATTTGTGAAAAAAAGCTTGTAGGATATTCTACTTTTACATCTACTATTTTATTGCCATCCATTACAGGAATTAATTTTGGCTGAATAAATCCGCGATATGGTTTAAGCCCTAATTTGCTATAGCGCTCTAGAATTTCTTTGTGCAATGTTTGGTCTACTTTTACGCCAAAGGTCTCTACCAAAGCTTGTCCTGCTTTAAAGTCGCCTTCGCTTTTTATGCGTTGAATTTCTTTTAGTAATTGGCCAAATAATATTCTTAGTTTTTGGTAGTCATTTACTTTTACAAAGGTTTTTCCATCGCGTTTTTCAAAGCTAATTACATTATCTTTTTTACCCATTTCGTAAGCCCACTTCGCATTCAATTGGCGATTGCGCATGTGTGCCTCTTCTATTTCATCACCAAGTTGTAAGCGGGTTAATTGCGTCATTAATCCATTCATGATATAGCTATCGTACTCTGCCTTACCTACTTCTAAGCTAGGCATTACACCGATTTCTACTAGCTTTTTATCCATTATATAATACAAGCCTACTAAATCGGCGCGAGCTTCTTCTAAGCAGCTTGCATAGTTTTTAAGCGTTTTATCTGTAGTTTCTACACCAGGATTAATTTGACCACTAGCATGTCCAATACATTCGTGCATATCTGTATGTAAGTCGCTAGCCAATGCACCATGTTCTTTAATTCTGTTTTTTACTTCGTCATTCCAACCAAACTCATCAAGCGTTCCTTTTTTTGCACTTTGCACATTGTAACTGTGTACAATATTGCTAAGGCTTACACTTTTGCTACCATGGTCTTTGCGTATCCAATCGGCATTTGGTAGATTGATGCCAATAGGTGTGCTTGGCGCTGCATCTCCACTTTCTACAACTACAGTAATAGCCTTTGCGGTAATACCTTTTACTTCTTTCTTTTTATGTGCAGGATCTAGTGGGCTATTGTCTTCAAACCACTGTGCATTTTCTGCAATGGTTTTTATTTTTTTTGTGGTTTCTTCATCGCGGATGCTAACAGTACTTTCAAAGCTTCCTTTTTTACCAATGGCATCTAAGTACACTTCTATAAATCCATTTACTACATCTACACGGCTATCTACATCTTGCACCCAAGCAATGCTATAATCATCAAAATCTTTTAAGTCGCCACTGCGATAATATTTTGCTAATAAAACGAGTGCTTGCTTTTGCTTATCGTTTTCGGCTACAGTAATTGCTTTATCTAACCATCCACAAATTTTATCAATTGCAGCGCCATACATGCCACCGCTTTTCCATATCTTTTCTACTATCACTCCATTTTCCTTCATAGTTTTGCTATTTAAACCCCAACTAGGTGCATTGCCTGCTGTTGGTTTTTTTGCATAAAAATCTTCTACTTCTTTTAGTGTAACACCTTCGTAAAAATTATTACTACTAGCTTTTACATTATCTATACCACTGCGCAAATCCACACATTTTGGCTCAAAGGATAAATCGTAAAATGTTTTTTTAACAAATGCCATTTCATTTTCTTTTAAATCCAAAGAAGGCATAGCACCGACATTGCTTGCTTTGTATACAGATTCAAAATAAGCCCAACTGCAAGCAGGAATAAATTTTTCGTTGCCATAATGATGATGATTGCCACTACTAAACCAAAAGCGACCACAATACTCTTGAAACTGTTTCCACTCTGCAGTAGTTTTATCGCCGGTGTAGGTGCCATACATATTTTCTAACACCTTGCGCATATAAATACCATACTTACTTTTTTGATCGTATATCATATCTCTACCACACAATGCTGCTTCGTATAAATAATAACACAATTCTTTTTGCTTAGTGCTTAAATCAGTAAAACCTGGTATTTCGTAGCGCAATGCTTGTAGGTCGCCAAACTCTTCGGCGGCTACTTCAAAATCTTTTGTATAACCAGCCTCTGCTTTGCTTGATGGCTTGTTGTCTTGATTTACATTGCTGCAAGAAATTACTACACTACAAAGTGCTAATCCAAGAATTGTATTTTTCATATTAAAATTAAATATTAGAAACTAAAAGTAAGTATATTTTGTGGAGATGCAAAAAAGGGAGGGAAGCTTGGGCTAGAATTATAGGTTGTCTTAGCCTTTAATAGGCATACCCATTTTAATGCTCCAGCATAACTTTTCTTGGCATATGGTTTTTAAATTGCTGTATTAAAAAAAGAATAAATTCTACTGAGCTAATTTTTAATATTTTCTTTTGCTTGATCAAAAGAAACAAAAATCAAGGCACTGATCATTTTAAAGTTTTACTAAACGCTTTGATTTGAATTTTTAACATGATAGAAAAAATAAAATATTAGATATATGGTGTGGTTAAATTACGAGAATTATTGTTTAAACAAAATTTTAAGTATTAATTGTATGGTTTACAAATGGAATTCTTTAATTTGGCACTCGTTTTGAATCACTATCTTCAGAATGAGTAAAGCACAAAATGCGGAAGAGTTATTTTTTTAAATTATGGTTAGTAATAATATCTGCTTTTGCGATGCCAAATTTAGTAGCTGCGCAGCTATATCCAGATTTTGAAAAACCGGTTCCGCATAAAAAAAAGCAAAAAGAAATTCCAAGGTTTCCACCGCAGTTTCATAGCAGAGATACAACTGCAGCAGTGCGCGATAGTATAGCAAAAACAAAACTTACTTCTGCCACAAGCAAAGAATACAAAGCACCTGTGCCCCGTACCGATTCTTTTGTGCGCATCATTAGCAAAAAAACAGATGTAAATGGTAATACTTACATAGAGCAAGAAACAACTGTTGGCAATAAAAAAACGCGTCAAACTATTATTGTTGGCGGCATAAGTTTAAACAAACCATTCGACCCTGATACCATCAATAAAGATTCTGTAACAATACAAGTAATCAAGAAAAATTACAGAGTATATGTGTATCATAAACATAAGTTTTTAACAGCATACAAATGCGTGTTTGGCCCAGACTACCTAGAGCAAAAGCAAAAAGAAGGTGATAGACGCACTCCAGAAGGTTGGTTTAAAATATTACAAGTAAGGCCACACAAAGAGTGGAATACATTTATGCTGCTTGATTATCCTAACGAAGAATGTTACAAAAACTTTGAAGCTAATATACAAAACGGTGTGCTATCTAAAACCTGCAAAATAGGTGGCGCAATAGGCATACATGGTGTATGGGAAGATGCAGATAAAGTAGTAGACGATAAACGCAACTGGACCGATGGCTGCATTAGTATGAAAATAGCAGACTTGGAGCAATTAAAGAAAATTGTAAAAGTGGGCACTCCAATTTACATTACCAAAATAGCTACAAAAAATAAGATGTAGTATTTGGAGATAGCATTACTGCACCACCAACTTTTTTGCCGCATCAGCATAGCGCACAAAATATACGCCACTTGCCCATTGGCTAATATCTATGTTAGTTGTAGGCTGATGCAAATTTTGCTGATAAACTATTTGCCCAGATGTGTTTGAAATATACACTGGTTGACTACTTAAATTATTCACAGAAATGGTAACAACATTAGTAGCAGGATTTGGCCACACTTTCAATTGCACCCGATTCGGGTTCATTGCAAATTGCACATTGCTAAGCGGATAGGCATACACGGTTACAGTATCATAAGCCACTTTATCGCACACATCTATAGCTTGTATATATTGCGTAACTGCTTGCGTAGGCTTTACCCAAATGCCACTAGCTGTATCTATAGAAACCCCATTTATAGTGTACCAAATTGCATCTGGCACTTCGTATTTTGGCAAACCAATATAAACACTATCTGTAAGGGTTACAGATGTATCGCGCAGCCAATTAGCTATATCTACTGGTATTAAAGAAACATCATCTATAAATATATCTTCGCACTCGCAGCTACCAATATTATTTGGCTGGAATAGCATGGCACTATCTGCTAACCAATTACCTAAATGTATATGCGTTTCTGTGCCATTAGCTATAAATGTACCACTTACCAAAGTCCATTTACTACTATCATTTAGCATTGGTGCTTGCACTTGTGGGGTTACAAATGGATAAATACCACTACTATCTTTGGCTACAATTGTATCAAGCTGCCCATTATCAAAATATATACCAAACCCATTTGTAAAATAACCTTCATAATCAGAGGGTGTTACCCAAGCTTTGGCACAATATTTTTTATTGCTTATTAATTTAGATTTTAAACGACTACTAGTTACTGACCTTAATGTTGATGGTTGTGGTTGCCAAGGATAGTACCAATAGTTTGTCATACTAAGTATATTATTTCCATTTCTTGGATAAGTATAAACAAACATATTAAATGGTAAATTTTGTGTCTGATTTACAAAAGTATAATACATACTCATTAATAAAGAGCTACAGTTATTAAACCTATTAGAATCTAAATGGTGCCAATATTTTAAGCAATCTTGAGTAACTGGTGGCCAATTAATTTTACTTGTATCTTCAAAAGAAGAATTAGGAACTAAGTTTACTTGTGCTTTTGCTTTATTAAAAACACATAACAACAATACACCAATTATTAATTTATATTTTTTGATTAATTGTTTCATTAGCTATTTGATTAAACGTTTTTACAATATAAATCCGTATTGTAAGATTTTTTTTTATTAACCTTTACAAAAGCTTTTTATATTTATACAAATCTACACTTTTTACCCAAACATTTTTTCTGCTTGTGTAATGCTTTCGGGCTTGCCTACATCTAGTAATTTTCCGCCGCTGTGGTTGTAGCCAAATATTGGGTGTTGTGCACATAAGCTTAGATACACATCTACCATACCAAATTTTCCGCGCTGTGTAATGTGCTTAAAAATTTCTTGGCTAATAACATGTATGCCACTAAAGGCAAACTCTTGCAGGTTTTCTTTGGCTAGTTTTATTTTTTCTTCGTTGGTTTGCTTATTGCGCCAGCCACAAAGCTGTTGGTGCTCATCCCACAAAAATACTCTGCTGCTTTGCCTGTTGGTAATAGCTAGTGTGGCCAGTGCTGTTTTGGATTGGTGTGCAGCTATCATTGCTGTTAAATCCAAATTGGTCAGCATGTCTACATTCATCACTACAAAGTCATTTGCACCTGCCAATAAGTGTTGCGCCTTCCAAAGTCCGCCGCCAGTTTCTAATACTTCGTCGCTTTCGTCGCTTATTACAATATTACTTCCCCAGCCATTGTTTTGTGCAATGGCATCTTGTATTTGGTTGGCAAAATGATGCACATTAATTATTACATCTTTTATGCCATGGCTTTGCAGGTATTCTACATTGCGCTGCAACAAACTTTTTCCGTTTACCTCAGCTAAGGCTTTGGGGTGGTGGTCTGTCCAAGGTTTTAGTCTAGTGCCTAGGCCTGCTGCCAATATCATTGCTTTCATTTGTGTATAATTATTTTATTAATGCCGCTATATCTTTATCGCCTTCTAAGTTGTTCATAAATCGTATTACATTGCTATGCTTCACTTCTATTTTTCTGGTAGGGTTATCTATTTCGTACAGCACCGGATTCGGCAAAATACTTGCTATCCATGCGGCTTCGCTTTTGCTGAGGTCTTTTGCATTTTTATGAAAATAATGTTTAGCAGCTGCTTGAATGCCAAAAATTCCTTCTCCCATTTCTGCTACATTGAGGTACATTTCTAGAATTCTTTTTTTACCCCAAATCAGTTCTATCAATCCTGTAAAATATACCTCCAATCCTTTGCGTATATAATCTCTGCCATTCCACAAAAATACATTCTTGGCTACTTGCTGGCTAATAGTGCTTGCACCACGTACTTTGCCACCTTTGTTGTTGCTATTATATGCTATGGCTTTTTGTATCGCATCTAAATCAAACCCATGATGCGTAGGAAACAATTGGTCTTCTGCACTAAGCACAGCAAGCTTGGCATTTCTGCCCATATCTTGGTAGGCTATATAATGCTTCTGAAAATTTAATTTATCATTACCGGCACAAGTCCATGCGCTAGTCATCATTTTGGTAGTAATAGGCGGGTTGAACCATTTTAAAATTACTACATAAGCTAAGTGCGATATCAATAGAAAATAAAAAATACGCTTCAACCATTTCTTCCATGCCGGAGTAGTTGAAGTTTTTGCTTTTTTTGGTGCAGCGCTTGCTTTCTTTTTTGTAGTTGCCACTAGATGGCAAATGTATTAGTAAATGTTCAATTGATAAAATTTGGATGGTGAGTATAGGGGATTATGGGAATTTTCAATTTTTTTTAACGCTATTTCATTTATACATATCAAAATCAATATTTACTTTTACAATTACCATATTATCAATCAACATAAAAATTTAAAAAAAATGAAAAAATTTGTAATAGGTTGTATTATTTTAAACACTCTAGCTATTACTAGCACTTATGCACAAAACGACAATCGCAAAAGCGAAGAAAAAATTATTTTACAAGATAACAAGCCGAGTAACGAGGTAGAGATAGAAATACGAGATGGTAATGTATATGTAGATGGTAAAAAAGTAGCACCATATGCATTAAACAGAAATTTAAAAATTATTAAAAAACTAAATAAAGCATTTGATAATGGCGAAATGCCAGATGTGGAATTGCATATTGATAAAAAAATATTAGGTGGTGATGCTGCCCCAGATAATAATAAAGCAATGCTTGGGGTAAGTACAAAGCCAAGCACCAACAATGATGGCGCATTAGTAAAAAGTGTAAATGCCAACACTCCCGCTGCCAAGGCTGGACTTAGAGATGGTGATATAATAACTAAAGTGGACAAAGCTACTATTACAAGCCCACAGGATTTGGTAGCGGCAATTAATAATTATAAACCCGGTGATAAAGTAAGTGTATCTTTAAAAAGAGATGGAAAAGAAATAACAGAAACGGTTACGCTAACTGCTAGAGAAGATAACGGATTTGGTAGCAACTTTGGCAACCCAGATGGAGATGAAGATATGATGGGTAGTATACAACAAATGATGAGACGCTTTGGAGACTTTGGTGGTAACCCATTTGAAGGAATGGAAGAGATGGGTGGCAATGGTAATTTTAAAATATATGGCAATGGTATACCTAGCAACAACAATCCAAAATTAGGAGCACAGGTAGAAGAAAGAGCAGATGGGCAAGGTATAAGAGTAGTAAAGGTGGTAGAAAAAAGTGCTGCTGAAAAAGCAGGTATTTTGGCAGAGGATATAATTACAAACTTTGGTGGTAATTCTATCAACTCTATAGACGATTTAAGTAAAGCTTTGGCAGATACAAAAGACAAAAAAGATATTGTGGTAGAAGTAATGCGCGCAGGAAAAGCTAAAACATTGTACGTACAAATAGAAAAGCCATTGCGTAAAAAAGAATTTTAAATAATAATAAAGAGGTTATTCATAGTAGTTTGGTTTAGGCAAGAGTCCCGATGCATTTTGTGTCGGGATTTTTGTTTGGTGGATGAATTCATTTTATTTACCTCCTAAGAGAAAGAAAGAATTTGTGTTTGTTTTTGTGTTTAGATTTTCATCTTAGAAAAAACTAGAGATTTATTTTAAGTTTTCTTTAGCATTTGAAATACAATATTGGAAAGGTTGCTGCGTTTAATATAATAGAACAGCTTGAGAAACTGTTTTTTCATAGTAATTTGGTTTAGGCAAAAGTCCCGATGCATATTGTATCGGGGTTTTTGTTTGGGTGGATGAATTCGATTATCTCCTAAGAGAATAGAAAAAAAGGAAGTAGATATTTTAAAACATAAACAGGCTAAAACATTTGCTGATAGAATTGTCATGAAAATTTTACAATTCTTTACTAATCTTTTTGCAGTTGAACTCGTCTTTATTCATAGATGGGCAAACTGGCCTTTTCAAATATAAAACCGTGTAACATCATATTGTCCTGATTGATTTATGCAGTTTTTAAAGATTGTTTAATGTGTCCCCATTTAAACAATCGCAAACAATAAAGTAAAATTCTAAATTCTTAATCCCCTTTTGAAAATAGAATTTTACTTTTTATTTTAATACACCCAACCAAAATAAATTAGGTTGCGTTTATAGAGATGTAAAAGGATGTTGTGCAAAATAATGAGAATATAAAAATAAGTTTAAACAAAGGTCTCCATACAGTATTGGGATTTTTGTTGAGGGATAAGTGCAAAAAATATTTTGTTTACCACCAAAGGGGAAGGAATAAAAGGAAAGTTGTTTACTTATCTATACTAAAATAATATTTTAAGTATAAAATTCTATGGTAAATATGTTTGATAAATAATATAGCAACAATGCTAGCGAATAATAATGCACCAAGTGTACTCACTTGCCCTAATAAAGCTGCAGGTATTAGCATCACACATATTATCATTAGCTGCAATTGCCATTGCATAATAAATTCTAATACATTTTTGTTTTGAATAAAAATACTAAACAATACCATAGCGCCGCTAATGCCAAAAACTAAATCGCTACAGATAGGAAATGTTTTTTTAAATAAACCATACATTAATAGGATAGCAATGACAAAACAAAATGCTATAAAATATTTTTTATAATTATAATTATAACTAGGCGCGCATGTAAAACTGTTTACCTTAGGTACTTTGGCTACAATTCCTTTTCTATTGTAACTGATAAGTTTATATGTTTTTTTTAGAAACCAATTGACTGGTGATAATTTTACTATTGGTTTTACAAATGGAAATGTATTATGTAATACTTCTGCCATTGCATCTATACCATACAAAACTTCGAAGGTTTGCATGTCTACTAATGGTATTTCGTTGCAGGCTCTTTCTAAATCTATTTTTGCAATAATACTTTGATCTATTTGGCTGAAAGGCTTGCGCCCATCTTTATCTAGTAAACCATATTTAATAAATGCTGTGGTGTACCATTCGCATAAAGGGCAAGCATCGTCGTAAATTATTATTTTATTTTTCATGGCTCATTATTTTACCATTTTTATAAAATTTGCCCAAAACCAACTCTCCTCTGCTTTTATCAATTTTTCGAATGTTTTGTCTGCTTGCTCGCTGTACTTGATAATGCCATCGATAGTGCTTTTAAAAGCTTTGTAGTCTTCTGTTTTATCATTTGGCACTTCTTGCAATTGCTTCATCAATCGTAGCATAGGCTCTAACTCGCGCTTTTTGCGCTCTTTAATAATTTGGGTTACAACTTTCCAAATATCTTTTTCTGCGCTAAAATATTCTTTGCGTTCTCCTACAATTGTAATACGTTCTACTAGGTTCCAATCTATTAATTCGCGAACATTCATATTTACATTACCACGGCTTATTTGCAATTGTTCCATGATGTCTTCTGCACACAATGGCTTTGTATTAATCAATAATAATGCATGCACTTGCGCCATTGTTTTATTAATTCCCCAATGTGTGGCAAATGCTCCCCAGTTGCTAATAAATTGATTTTTTGCTTCTGATAATTGTAGCGGCATGATATAGTATTTTATTTGATAATGTAAAAATACTAATAATATTTTAAAGTTTCAATATATATTGAAACTTTTACTTGTCATATTTATTTTGCAGGCAAGCTATAATAGGATAGTGGTCGCTATAGTTTACATCTATCTTCTGAAAAGAAAGTAATCGCCATTTTTGCGCATCATAAAAAATATTATCTATGCGCAATACTGGACTAATGCCTTGGTAAGTTCTACCAAAGCCAAATCCTTTGTCTAAAAATGCATCGTTTAAATTGGTACGCAAATTAAAGTAAGTATAGCTGCTTGGTATGTCGTTAAAATCGCCACATACGATATTAGTATATGGACTCTGTAGCATATTACTTTTTATTTCATCTGCTTGTAATCCTCTTTTTGCAAAACTAGATTTTAATTTTTTAATAATTATTTTGCTTTGCTCGTAGTTATTTTTTTTTGCTTTTATGTTTTCTTTATTATTTAACAATGCAATATCTTGCTTATCAAATCGCACACTTTGTAGGTGTAAATTATACACACGAAAAGTATCAGCTTGGCATACAATATCTGCATACTGATACCGATGTGTAAGTATGCTGGTATCTAATTGCATACTTTCTTGATGCACAATTGGTAATTTGCTAAAAATAATATCTCCAAAAAAACCACGTTTGGTAATAAAGTTTTTATTGGCTGCAGCATAGCTGTAATTGCAGCTATCGCAAATGGCTTTTACATTTTGTATACCAGTGCTATCTTGGCTGCTAAAAAATTCTTGTAAGCAAAGTATATCTGCATTTTGCTGCCTGATAAATTCCAACATTTTGCTACGTGTATCTTTATTGCCACTCCATTTGTAATAATCTAATAGGCGTACATTGTAGCTCATAATTTTTAATTGTAACTTGCTATTTTGCTCCACATTTTTTTGGAAAATATTACCAGCTATGCCTACACTAAAAATATTCCAACACAATACAATTGCTATAGCAGATAATAATAGTCTGCGCCATTTTGCAAACAGCATCCAAAGTATAATAAATAAAATATTTGCAACCGCAATAAATGGTGTGGCTAAACCCAAAATACCTATTGCCCAAATTTTATTTGGATTTACAAATGGTATAAACTTTGTACACAGCAACAAAACTACTACCAAGATATTTACTATCCATACAATTTGTTTTGTAAAAAGGCGCAACAGTCTTTTCATTATTTATTACTATAGTTTTTTAGCCATTCTTTTTCTTGTGCAGAAATACTTTGGATTCCTTTCGCATTTATTTTATCTAAAATTTCATCAATTTTGTTTTGAGAAACCTGCACTACTTGATAACCATTTTCTTCAAATGTATAAAAAGCATTTTCGTTTTCTTTTGCATCTTTTTTGGCTTGATAATCGTTCAATCTGTCTGCATATTTACCAATAAATTTTTGCAAACCATAATGAAAAATAATACCTACTACTATGCCACTAAATATAATAACAACAGCAGCTAATCCACTTTGGTAGGAAACAAATAGTGTAAGCGTAATAAATAATACACCTGCTACTGCAATAGGTATTCCACCATTAAAAGATTCAAAAACTTTTCGCTTGGGGTTTGCTAATATTGCTGCTGTAGCAATTGTCATTAGCGGAGCCTTCATGCCTAAATAAAATTTAGCTGGTAAAAAATTAGGGTTGATGCCTACCATTATCAATGCTACTAAACCGGTAAGTATACCACTAATAATAAATAAAATAAAAACGGTATTGGCTGGTTTACTTTCTTCTAATAATAAGCCAAAAAAATACAACCATAAGCTATTGGTTAATAAAAATAGCAAGTCATCTTCTACCAAAAAATGCGTAAGCAAAACCCATCCATGCTGCATTGTTTTACTTACACTATCACTTATACCAAAAAAAGGATAGTAAGATTCTGCAAACCATGCTGGTTTGAAATCATTTAGTTGGAAATAAACTTTTATGAGTAACACAAATAAAAACATACTCATACATAAAATAAATATTTTAGTAGCATCGCTTTTTACAATTCTATATTTTAATTCTTGTTGTATCATCATTAATAAAAATATTTTCTGTTAGTTTTATTCCAAAATATTACAATTATAAATCCTACTATTAAGCCACCAAGATGCGCAAAATGAGCCACATTATCGCCTGCACTTTGTTTGATACCTGTATATATTTCGTATGCAGCATACAATGCTATTGCATATTTCATTTTAATAGGAAACATAAAATAAAAGTATAATTCTGTATTTGGAAATAAATACGCAAATGCGCCTAATATGCCAAACACAGCGCCACTAGCTCCTACAGCAGATGAGTCTATTACTTGTATCATATCTCTTTGCTGAAAATATAGATAAAGCAATTGTGCAACACCAGCACCAATACCACACAACAAGTAAAACCATGTAAATCTTTTTGTACCCCAATGTTGCTCTAATAAAGAACCAAACATCCACAAACCAAACATATTACCAAAGAGATGCATAAAACCTTCTTCGTAATTAGGCGAATCGCTAAACATCGTTCCACCATGCAAAAACATATGTGTTATTAGTTGCCATGGTCTAAACAAATGATTACCCAATAAATCGGTACTAGCCAAAGAGTGTAGCGCAAAATATCTAGATAAATCAATGTGTAAATTAGCTTGCCCAATTACCACAGACAATAAAAAAACAGCTACATTAATGATAATGATATTTCGAACAACTGTAGGTATATGATGAATGCCTTGCGGCCTAAACTGTGTCATACTTAATTAATGCTACAAAGGTAAATGTTTTAAACGGAATGCCACTACAGCTAAATTCTGCAAGCTTATTTATCTAAAGCATTGGTAATAGTAATTTCTGGAGTTGGCTGAATAAAATCTAACTGTCTTGCGCTGCGCTCTTGCTTTCCGTTTAATGTTCCTTTACTTTCTACAATCTGAATTAATTTACCAGGATGGTATAACACTTTTTGCTCATCTACAGTAAATGCACCTTTGTTTTTAAGTTCGCCATACACACTTTCTACTTCAGAAGTAGTAGTACTCATTTTTACTATCATCAATCTTACCGGCGTATTTTCGTATAATGGGTCGTAACGAATATCAACGGTTTTAGCATTGGTATCAATATCTTGGCGCATGGTGTATAAACCTTGAAAACTACTATCTCGCATATTCATAGCCACAAAAGGTTTGATGTACAGATCCCAATCTACCATTGTGCCTCCTAAAAAATTAGTGTCTACTTTTCCGTTAGTATGATGAATAGTTTCTACATATCTATTAATTTTTGTGCCATACTTTAATATATCACTCATTAAAGTTTGATGTGTATCTAAATAATAATGCCAATCTAAGCCTTGTGGATTGGTAGGATTTGTACTTGTACCGCAAGCAGCTAATCCAAGTACAAAAGCAATCCATAAAATAGGTGTAATGCGCATAAGGCAAAGTTAAGTTTTTCTTATTTGAAAGATACATGGCTATGCCTATAAAAATGTGAAAGTTGAGATTGTGTAGATGATTCATTGTAATACATAATAATTTTTAATTTTTGCTAATTGAAATGTTCTTATTAATTTCAATTTTATCAATATAACAAAAATGAACAAAATAGATGCAATTCAAATATTTGAACAAAAAAAAGTAAGAACCATTTGGGATGAAGGTCAAGAAAAATGGTATATGTCTATTATAGATGTCGTTTCTGTTTTAACAGAAAGTAAGGATGCAAATGCATATTGGCGTAAATTAAAACAACGACTGAAAGAAGAGGGAAATGAAACCGTGACGAATTGTCACGGTTTGAAAATGTTGGCGCCTGATGGAAAAATGCGCTTAACTGATGTTGCAGATACTGAACAATTATTTCGTTTAATACAATCTATACCATCACCAAAAGCAGAACCATTTAAGGTATGGTTGGCAAAAGTTGCTAGTGAAAGATTAGAGGAAATGCAAGATCCTGAATTAAGTATAGATAGAGCATTAGAACAATATCTTCAACTTGGTTACTCCGAAAATTGGATTAACCAACGACTTAAAAGTATTGAAATTAGAAAAGAATTAACTGATGAATGGAAACAACGAGGATTAAAAGAAGGTGTGCAGTTTGCAACACTAACTGATATAATTACAAAAGCGTGGAGTGATAAATCTACAAAAGAGTATAAAATTTTCAAAGGTTTGAAGAAAGAAAATCTAAGAGATAATATGACTAACACAGAGTTGATTTTAAATATGCTTGCGGAAGCATCTACTAAAGATATTTCGCAAGCAATAAAACC
>CAIXQW010000197.1 GCA_903921675.1 uncultured bacterium
ACAATGAATAATAAGGAAGCTTTATTATATTTAGACACATCAATTGTTTACAACTCTAAAAGAGGAATAAATTATATGAATCGTGGAGAGATAAAAAAGAAATTGAATATGTCAGATGGTGCTTGTGAAGATTTTAGAAAGGCATTAGAATTAGGGGAGCATTCTGCTGTTGAATATATTCAAAAAAATTGTAAAGGTAATTAGCCTACACACTCACCACTCCCAGCATTCCCATCACCTTCTCCGCCTTCTCTTTCAATTCTTCCTCTGTGCTAGCCATTACAGTAATATGCCCAAGCTTGCGCATGGGTTTGCTTTCGGCTTTGCCATACATGTGTATGTACACGCCTGGCATGCGTAGCAATTCTTCTTCGTATTGTAGTTTGTAAGCACCACTAAAGTTTGCTGCACCTAATACATTCATCATGGCGCTGGGTTGTATAATGCCGGTGTTGCCTAAAGGTTTGTTGAGCAGCACTCTTATTAGTTGTTCGTATTGGCTAGTGTAGCAGGCTTCTATGGTATGGTGGCCGCTATTGTGTGGCCTTGGCGCCATTTCGTTTACTATCACTTGGCCATCGGGTGTTACAAACATCTCTATAGCAAATATGCCAAAGCCATTCATTTTTTCTATTAGTTGTGTAGCTATTGCTTTGGCTTGGTTATGCACTTCTGTAGTAAGGGTAGCAGGGCATTTTAGGTAAGTTACCAAATTGGCTACTGCATCAAACTCCATTTCTACAGCATCAAAGCAGGCTACTTCGCCTTGCAAATTTCTAGCAACTATAATGCTTATTTCTTTTTCGTTTTCTACAAAAGCTTCTAGCATAGTTGGCTCTTCAAATGGTATTGCTACAGCATCATTAAGCACTTCTGTGGCATTCATCAATACTACACCTTTGCCATCGTATCCACCTTTGCACAGCTTAGCTGCAAATTTTGTAAATCCATTTTGTGTAATAGCATCTTTCCATTCTGCTTTGTTGTTTACTATTACAAATGGCGCAGTAGGTATTTCATTGTCTTTATAAAATTGTTTTTGCAATCCTTTGTCTTGCACAATTTCTAAAATTTTTGGCGATGGTATTAATAGTTTTCCAGCGGCTTCTAATTCGTGCAGTACATCTATATTAATAT
This sequence comes from uncultured bacterium, assembly GCA_903921675.1. Lineage (GTDB taxonomy): Bacteria > Bacteroidota > Bacteroidia > Chitinophagales > Chitinophagaceae > CAIXQW01. The sequence continues at coordinate 1,138 of CAIXQW010000197.1, forward strand.
GTTCTATTTCGTAAGTTAGCACATCTGCTTGGCTAGCCAATTCTTTTATTTTATCTGCATCATACAAGCTGCCCACTATATGCAAATTGCTTATGGGTTGCGCAGGGCTTGCAGCATCGGGGTCTAATGTATGGAAGCGTACATTGTATCGAATCCCTTCTTCAATTAGCATTTTTCCTAATTGCCCACCACCTATTATTCCTATTGTATTTACTTTTTGCATTTGCCGCCAAAGATAAGATAGGAAAAATAAAAAACGCATGCCATAAGTTCTAGTTTTGTTTTGCAATCAGTCATTTTTTCTGTTATCCACATTCGGTATCACATTTGCCTATCGTTTATTCAAGAATGGTTTAAAACTTATCAGAATTGTATTGATAAAAAACCTTTAATTTTGAAATTAATAAATAATAGATAGAAGATGGATTCCAATTTTTCACCAAAAGTAAAAGAAATAATATCGTATAGCCGCGAAGAAGCTTTGCGCTTAGGCAACGATTTTATAGGAGTAGAACATTTAATGTTGGGAATGATACGAGAAGGCGAGGGCACTGGTGTAAAAGTGTTATCGAATCTGAATGTAAACCTACACGAATTGCGCCACGAGTTAGAGCAGGCCATTCGTGGCAAAGGCGATAAAAAGTTAGACAATGTAAATAGCCTACCACTAACCAAGCAAGCCGAAAAAGTAATTCGTATTACTGTATTAGAAGCCAAAGGATTAAAAAGCACATTAGTAGAAAGCGAGCATTTAATTTTATCTATCCTAAGAAACAGAGATAATGTAGCTGCGCAAATTTTAAATCAATTTGCAATTGGCTACGATAATTATAAAGCCGAATTAACTGGCGAAGGTACTCCTGCTAAAGGTCCAGATTTTACAGCTGGCGATGGTGGCTTTCCTGGTGGCGGTGGCGAAGAGGATGACGATAGAAGCCAATACCAACAACGCAAGCCTGCAGCTGCTGCTAATACAAAAAGTAAAACGCCTGTATTAGATAATTTTGGTAGAGATATTACCAAGCTTGCAGAAGCAAATAATTTAGATCCAATTGTTGGTCGCGAAAAAGAAATAGAAAGAGTATCACAAATATTATCTCGCCGTAAAAAAAATAATCCAATTTTAATTGGCGAACCAGGTGTGGGTAAAACTGCAATTATAGAAGGCTTGGCTTTACGAATTGTGCAACGCAAAGTAAGTAGAGTATTGTTCGATAAACGCGTCATAAGCTTAGACCTTGCTGCATTAGTAGCGGGTACAAAATATCGTGGTCAGTTCGAAGAGCGCATGAAAGCCATCATGACAGAGTTAGAAAAAAATCGTGATGTTATTTTATTTATAGATGAAATACATACTATTGTAGGAGCTGGAGGTGCAAGTGGCAGCTTAGATGCAAGTAATATCTTTAAGCCAGCTTTGGCGCGTGGAGAGTTGCAATGCATTGGCGCTACTACATTAGATGAGTATCGCACTAATATCGAAAAAGATGGTGCATTGGCTCGTCGTTTTCAACAAGTATTGGTAGAGCAACCAAGTATTGATGAAGCTATTACGATCCTAACTAATTTAAAAAGCAAATACGAAGATTATCATAATGTTAGCTATAACGATGAAGCTATTGAAGCTTGCGTAAAATTAAGTAGCAGATACATGACAGATAGATTATTGCCAGATAAAGCGATAGATGTGATGGATGAAGTAGGCGCAAGAGTACATTTGAAAAATATAGATGTGCCGCAAAATATTTTGGACATCGAAAAGCAAATAGAAGAAGTAAAGATAGAAAAAAACAAAGTGGTGAAAAGCCAATTGTTTGAAAAAGCTGCTGCACTTAGAGATAGTGAAAAGAAATTACAAGAAGAGTTAGAAGCTGCAAAAGCTTTGTGGGAAGAAGATATTAAGCACAAAGCAATTCCTATTACAGAAGAAGATATTGCAGAAGTAATTAGCATGATGACTGGTATACCTGTAATGCGTATGGTAGAAGCAGAAAGCGAGAAATTGCGCAGCATGGGTGATAAATTGGCGGGTAGTGTAATTGGGCAAGACGAGGCAATAAAAAAAGTAGTAAAAGCTATTCAACGCAATAGAGTAGGTTTAAAAGATCCTAAAAAACCAATTGGTTCATTTATTTTTTTAGGTCCAACAGGTGTTGGTAAAACAGAATTAGCGCGCTGCTTGGCTAAGTATATGTTTGATAGTGCAGATGCATTGTTGCGCATAGATATGAGCGAATACATGGAGAAGTTTAGCATCAGCAGGTTGATAGGAGCGCCTCCAGGATATGTAGGCTACGAAGAAGGTGGACAGCTAACAGAAAAAGTACGCCGCAAACCATATTGTGTTATTTTGTTAGATGAAATTGAAAAAGCGCATCCAGATGTGTATAATGTATTATTACAAGTATTGGATGATGGACAACTAACAGATGGCATGGGCCGCAAGGTAGATTTTAAAAATACATTGATTATCATGACTAGTAATATTGGTGCGCGTCAGTTGAAAGAGTTTGGAGATGGAGTTGGATTTGCTACTAGTACTCGTGTAGATAATAAAGAAGAAAACAATAAAGCGGTAATAGAAAAAGCATTGAAGCGCACATTTGCTCCAGAGTTTTTAAATCGTATAGATGATGTAATTGTATTTAATAGTTTAGAAAAATCGCACATCAACAAAATTATCGACATCGTAATGTTAGATGTATTAAAGCGTTTAACAGACCTTGGCATCCATGTAGAAATTACAGAGAAAGCAAAAGATTTTATTGCAGATAAAGGCTACGACCAACAGTTTGGTGCAAGGCCATTACATCGTGCTATTCAAAAATATTTAGAAGACCCATTGGCAGAAGAAATACTCTCTTCGAGAGTATCAGATGGAGATACTTTAATTGCAGAATTAGACGAGCCAAATGGTGTAATTTTATTTACTAAAAAAACACCTCCTGCAGAAAAAAAAGGCAAGAGCAAAGAAGCATAATGCTTTGAAATAATTGAAAAAAAATGCACCAAATTGTTGGTGCATTTTTTATAATGTCATAATTTGGATAAAACAAACAACCATGTAATTCTAAAATTAATTGCTTATTGTTCTTTGTTCATTGTACATTGTTACTACCTTTGTAGTTCTATCGCAAGCCAGACTATCGCTTGCTTGTAATATAGCAAGAGGAAAGTCCGGACAACACAGAGTAGCCTAGCACCTAACAGATGCTTCTTGTGCAAGCAAGAAAGAAAGTGCCACAGAAAATAACCGCCACAAGTGTATCTTGGGGTAAGGGTGAAAAAGCGAGGTAAGAGCTCGCGAATGTATTTGGTAACAAGTAGATTGGGTAAACCTTAGGCGTTGCAATGTTAAATAAGTAGTGTTAAAGCTACTCGCCAATTATGGCTTAGGCCATTAATGCACTACGGGTAAACAGCTAGAATGTATTGGCAACAATGCATCCAGATAAATGGTAGTCGTGCCGATGTAGAATTGGCATAACAGAATCCGGCTTATTGGCTTGCGGTAGTTTTTTTTAATGTTTTTCAGGGCGGCAGACACGCTTTGCGCTGCTATCTCTCCGATGAAAAATCGGAGAGGATATTCGCTTCAATCGTTGCCGCAACAGGCGGCTATTCATTATGGCAAATAATTAAAGCAATAAAACAATTCAACAATCCAACAATTCATTTAATTTTGCGCCATGCAAAAAATTATAGAATGTGTACCTAACTTTAGCGAAGGTGTAGATTTACAAATAATCAAACAAATTACAGATGCCATAGAGTCTGTAGAAGGAATTAAATTGTTGGATGTAGATCCAGGTAAAGCTACCAACAGAACAGTTGTTACTTTTGTTGGTTCGCCAGAAACCGTTGTAGAAGCCGCTTTTCGAGGCATAAAAAAAGCAAGCGAATTAATAGATATGCGCAAACACAAAGGCGAGCATCCGCGCATGGGTGCTACAGATGTTTGCCCATTTATACCGGTTAGCAATGTTACAATGGAAGAGTGTGTTGCATGCGCAAAAGCATTAGGAAAGAAAGTAGCAGAGGCATTAAATATTCCTGTGTATCTATACGAAAGTGCTGCGCAAAAAGAAGATAGAAAAAATCTAGCGACTATCCGTAGTGGAGAGTACGAAGGATTTGCAGATAAAATAAAAGACCCCAATTGGACACCAGATTTCGGGAAAGATTTTAATGAAAAAAGTGGTGCTACAGTAATTGGCGCAAGAGATTTTTTAGTGGCTTATAACGTAAATTTAAATACTACAAGTGTGCGCCGTGCTAATAGTGTAGCATTTGATTTACGCGAAAATGGCAGAGTGCTAGAAGAAAATGGTAAAAAAGTTTTAGACGAAAATGGCGAGCCAAAGCGCGAACCAGGCTTATTAAAAAGTGTAAAAGCAATCGGCTGGTATATACAAGAATATGGCATTGCACAAATCAGTATGAACCTTACCAATATTTCTGTTACGCCTTTGCATATTGCATTTGATACAGCTGTAGAAAGAGCGCATGCAAGAGGAATGCGTGTTACTGGTAGCGAGTTAGTAGGGTTGGTGCCACTAAAATGTTTGTTAGATGCAGGTAAATATTTTTTACAAAAACAAAAACGTAGCATTGGTGTAGACGAAAAAGAATTAATAAAAATTGCAGTTAAAAGTATGGGCTTAGATGAGCTTGCTCCATTTGACCCTGCAAAAAAAGTAATTGAATATGTATTGGCAGAAGGCAAAAACGATGCGCCATTAATTAATATGACGCTTACACAATTTGCTAATGAAACAGCAAGCGAAAGCCCTGCTCCTGGTGGTGGTAGCATTAGTGCATACATGGCTGCATTAGGTGTTTCGCTAGGTACAATGGTAGCCAATTTAAGTAGCCATAAAAAAGGCTGGGATGAGCAATGGGAAACCTTTAGTAATTGGGCAGCAAAAGGGCAAGCATTAAAAGAAGAGTTGTTGAAATTGGTAGATAAAGATACTGCTGCTTTCAATAAAATTATGGATGCATTTGGCTTGCCAAAAAATACCGACGAGGAAAAAACTATTCGCGCTAAGGCTATACAAGATGCAACATTGTTTGCTACAGAAGTGCCTTACATTACAATGCAAAAAGCCTTTGAAGGATTTGAAATATGCAAAGCTATGGTAGAAATTGGTAACCCCAATAGCATTACAGATGCTGGTGTTGGAGTATTGAGCATACGCAGCGCTATTTATGGTGCATACTTGAATGTAAAAATTAATGCAAGTGGATTAAAAGATAAAACCATTGGTCAGCAATTTATTACGGATGCTTTCAATTTATTGCAAACGGCTATCCAGCAAGAGGCTGAAATACTTGCTATTGTTGATTCTAAAATGTAAAGATTATGTTTCACAAACATAATGTTTGTGAAACATAATAATTTTTTATATCTTTGAATGCTAAAATGAATAAGATGGAATTCTTAGATAGAATAACAGAGCAGAAAATTTTCAAAAAAATTATTCAATCTGCAAATGATGAATTTGTAATTGTATATGGTAGAAGGCGAGTAGGAAAATCTGCATTGCTAAAGCATGTAACTAATACTACTGGTATTTATCACCTTGCCGATTTGAATGACAAGCGCATGCAAATACAGCAGCTAGCAAATACAATAGCAACAAAAATTCCAGATTTTGATGCCGTGATATATCCTTCGTGGTATGCATTGCTTATTGCATTAAATGCTAGGCTTTCAAAAAAAATAACGCTTGTAATAGATGAATTTCCATATTTGATTAATACATCTGCAGAGTTGCCTAGCGAGATGCAAAAGCTGTTAGATTTAAAAAAGCTAGATAAGCTTACCTTAATACTTTGTGGTAGTTCGCAACAAATGATGCGCGATTTGTTTCTGGGCATTACAGCACCGCTATATGGCAGAACCACTTTTAATTTTAATGTAAAAGAAATGAAAGTTGGGTGGTTGCAACAATATTTAAAATGCTCTGCAGAGCAAGCTATTATGGAGTTTGCAACCTGGGGAGGCATTCCTAGATATTGGGAAGTGCGTAAGAAATATAAAACTTTAGAGCAAGCCCAATTGCAGGCTATTATGAACAAAGATGGCTTGCTGTATGAAGAGCCAATGCGCCTGTTTATGGATGACATGCGTAGTGCTGTGCAGGCATTCAGCCTTGTAAATTTAATAGGCAATGGATGCCATAAGTTGAGCGAAATTGCTACTGTATTAGAAAAGCCTGCAACAAATTTTTCTAGGCCATTGGCGCAATTGATAGACATGGGCTATGTG
>CAIXQW010000198.1 GCA_903921675.1 uncultured bacterium
AAAAAGACGCTCTACACCTATACCATCACTAATTTTACGAACAGTAAAACTTTGTGTAACGCCAGTACCTTGACGCTTAATTACATCACCTTTAAATGACTGAATACGCTCTTTGGTTCCTTCAATAATTTTGTAATTTACAGTAATATTATCACCAGCTTTGAATTTTGGGAATTCTTTTGTTGGTTGTAATTGCTCTTGAATATATTTAACAGCTTCCATGTCTTTAATCTTGTTATTTTAAAATGATGCCCGATTTTTTTCGGAATGCAAAAGTAGGCCAAAGCTTTTATAATTCCAAAATATCAAGATGTTAATAATTGTTTTTTTATAGAAAATTTAAAAAAAAACTTAATTTTTAATGAATTTACAACTCTATCAACTCCAATTTACCAATTTTTCCATCCTCTATTCTAAATCTCATCAATGTTTTTACTTTGTGCCAACCTTGATTACCGCATGCACCAGCATTTAAATGTAATAAATGTAAATCTTTGTCGGGGACTACTTTTACAATATGGCTATGGCCACTAATAAATAAATGCGGTTTTTCTTGTAAAATAATTTGCTTGCTCCTTGCATTGTATTTTGGAGGATAGCCTCCAATATGTGTCATGTAAACTTTTACATTATTAATTGTAAAAATTAAATCTTCCGGAAAAAGTGCTCTTATTTCTTGACCATCAATATTACCATAGACTCCACGCAATAGTTTGAAATTTTCTAATTGTTTTACCAATTCTACATTGCCAAAATCTCCACTATGCCAAATTTCATCTACATCTTTAAAGTGTTCAAATAATTCTTTTGGTAGATGACTATGTGTGTCGCTTAATAGGCCTATTAGCAATGGTAAAATTAGTTTAAAATTAATAAAAAGTTTTTGTTTTTTCCCTTTTGTACTACAACGTATTTATTGTGCAAAATATCGTCTTTTGATATCGTTTTTAAAATATCATTTAGTTTTTCTTTATTAATGCTTACCCCTCCTCCTTGCATCATTTTTTTAGCTTCGCTTTTGCTTGGAAAAATGCCAGATTCTGTCAATATATTTACCCAGTTTTCTGCAGTTGTTAATTTATCAATTGCAATTTTATGTGTTGGAACTCCTTCCATACTTCTCATAAAATCCTCTTCTGATAAGGATTTTAGGCCTTCGATAGTATTAGCAGCAAATAATTTTTCTGTAGTATTAATAGCGGATTCAAATTCTTGAATACCATGCACTAATATGGTTACTTGTTTCGCTAATTCTTTTTGCAATAATCTTTTTCCAGCATCTATAGCATGTTCTGCAATTACTTTTTCAATTGCATTTGGAGGTAAAAAAGTAAATATCTTAATATACTTTGCAGCATCTTCGTCGCTAGTATTTATCCAAAATTGGTAAAACTGAAAAGGGCTAGTTTTATCGGCAGTTAGCCATACATTCCCACTTTCACTTTTGCCAAATTTACTACCATCAGATTTTGTAATTAATGGTGCTGTAAACGCAAATCCTTCGCCGCCACCTATGCGTCTAATTAACTCTGTCCCGGTTACAATATTACCCCATTGATCACTGCCGGCAGCTTGTAATCTTACTTTTTTATTTTTCCATAAATAATAAAAATCGTAGCCTTGAATCAATTGATAGCTAAATTCTGTAAAACTCATTCCACCTTCTAATCGTTTCTGAACGCTATCCTTACTCATCATATAGTTTACAGTAATATGCTTACCAACATCTCTAATAAAATCTAAAAAGCTGAAGTTTTTGAACCAATCAAAATTGTTGACTATCTCTGCAGGGTTTGGAATATTTTTATCAAAATTTAAAAACTTTTCTAGAATGGCTTTTTGCCCTCTTTCATTAAAACGCAAAGTGTCTATATCTAACAAATTTCTTTCTGCACTTTTTCCACTAGGGTCGCCAACCATACCCGTAGCGCCACCAACTAATGCAAGTGGTGTATGACCATGTTTTTGCAAGTGCATTAGTAATAAAATTGGTACTAAATTGCCAATGTGTAAACTGTCTGAAGTAGGGTCAAAGCCCGCATAAGCAGTTATTTTTTCCTTATTTAATAATTCTTCTGTTCCTGGCATGATGTCATGCAATAAACCTCTCCATTTTAGTTCTTCTACTAGTGTCATCTGTAATAATTTTATTATTATTATTTTGCGAAAGTAAGATATGTTAAGTATACATAAAAATACAAGGTTTTTCTTTCCCTATTTTTTAGTATTTTTAACTTTTATAAAA
>CAIXQW010000199.1 GCA_903921675.1 uncultured bacterium
ATAAAATAAAACAATTTCATTTTTACCTATTTATATTCAAATATATGTATAATAATCCATTTTCAAACTACTTCCTAAAAATACGGTAAAGGCAGTGTTCAGGTATAATTCAACTATATAATCCAATATTACTTATTGTTTTAAAAGTTTGTTTTGCTAGATAAAGTTGATCTTTTCATTATCACTCAAATATTTTTACCAAATATTATTGCATTAAAATTCTATTTTATCATTATTAAACCGAAATTTGATTCTCATACTAAAAAAATTATGCAACAAATAGGCGAAAGCGAGCTAATACTATCAGAAAGAGGTAGCGTGTATCATATAGACTTGAAACGCGATGAAATGGCTGATTTTATTATTACAGTAGGCGACCCAGATAGAGTAAAAGAAGTATCTAAATATTTTGACAAAATAGAATTTACCACTCAGCATCGCGAGTTTGTAACGCATACAGGCTATGTGGGCAAAAAACGTTTAACTGTTATTAGTAGTGGCATTGGGCCAGATAATATAGACATAGTGCTGAATGAACTAGATGCAGTGGCCAATATTGATTTTGCTACTCGCACTATCAAACCAAATCATACTTCACTAAATATTTTGCGCATGGGCACTAGTGGCAGCTTGCAAGCAGATATTCCTGTAGATAGTTTGGTAGCTAGTAGTTGGGGCATTGGCTTAGATAATGTTTTGCATTTTTATAATTTACATACTACCGCAGCCGAGCAACAACTATGCAACGAATTTGCAAATTTTACACAGCTTTATAAATCTAATATTACGCCTTATGCAGTGCAAGGCAGCCAAAAATTATTAGCAAATTTTGGCGAGGAATACCACAAAGGAATTACTGTAACTTGTCCTGGATTCTACGCACCGCAAGGCAGAATAGTAAGGGCAGAATTGCAGTTCAAAAATCTGATAGACACCTTTAGCAATTTTACATTTCAGCAAACACGCATCACCAATTTTGAAATGGAAACAAGCGCTATATATGGTTTGGGTAAAATATTTGGACACAACTGCCTAAGCATAAATACCATTGTAGCCAATAGACAAAGTAAAACATTTAGCAAAGATGCAAAAAGTGCTATTGAAAATATGATTCAAAAAACATTAGCTATCATTGAATCAATTAACAATGAATAATTAGCAATGAACAATTATTTATTTGCATTTAAAGATTACTACTACAATTAAAAAAAAAATATAAACTTTTAAAAAAGCAACCATAGTTACAAAAGTCTTGAAGCCAATATCTTGATACTTGATACTCAAACCTTGATACTCACATCTTGCTACTAACAAAAAAAACATGCATATTCAATTTTACAAATACCAAGGAACAGGTAACGATTTTATTCTTTTAGATAATCGTAAAAACTTATATACAGATTTAACGGAGCAACAAATAAAAAAAATGTGTGACAGGCATTTTGGAATTGGCGCAGATGGATTAATGCTTTTAAACGAAAGTAATTTTGCAGACTTTGCCATGAAATATTATAATAGCGATGGCAAAGAAAGTAGCATGTGTGGCAATGGTGGCAGGTGCATTACCTTGTTTGCACAAGAGCTAAAAATAATAGAAAACGAAGCTAAGTTTATAGCAATAGATGGTTTGCATTATAGTACAATAGATGATGGAGAAGTGGAATTAAAAATGAATGATGTAAAAGGTATCAATACCGATGGCAAAGCGTTTGTTTTAAACACTGGCTCGCCACATTATGTGTGTTATGATGATGATGCCAAAACATTAGATGTGCGCAAAGAAGGCGCCGCTATTAGGTACAACAATACTTATAGTAGAGATGGCATTAATGTAAACTTTGTAAAAGTAATGGCAGATAAAACATTGTTTGTAGCTACTTATGAGCGCGGCGTAGAAGACGAAACACTAAGCTGCGGAACAGGTGTAACGGCTTGTGCTATTGCGCAAGTAAGAGATAGTATTGGTAGCAATTATGTTCGCGTTTCTACAAAAGGTGGTACACTAATGGTAAAATGTGTAAATCAAGACAAAGAAAATTTTACAGATATTTATTTATGTGGCCCAGCAAGATTTTGTTTTACTGGCGAAATTAATGTGTAATGCAAACTCCTTCTAAATTTAATATTAGAGTGTATGGTATTTTTATCAACGAAGAAGGCAATATTTTGTTGAGTGATGAAAAATACAATCAACTTTATTTTACAAAATTTCCTGGTGGTGGTTTAGAATTTGGCGAAGGAATTAAAGATTGTTTGATTCGTGAATGGCAAGAAGAAGTAGGAGTAGATATAGAAGTAGGTGAACATATTTACACAACAGATTTTTTTATTGCCAGTAAATTTAATCCTACAGACCAAATAATATGCATGTATTACTGGGTAAAGCCTTTGCAAAAAATAGACTTACCAATTAGTACTACTCCCCTAGTTTTGGATATGGATTTATTGATAACAGACAAGCAACGATTTTTTCCATTTGCACAATTTACTGATGCAGAAGTAACATTACCTATTGATAAAGTAGTAGCGAATTTGCTATTACAGCAATAATTATTACTCGCCAAATTGCGTGTATTTTTTTAGATTTGGCGAGTAATAAAAAATTATAATTTATCTAAAATCCTTTGTTTGTAATACTTTCCAATTTATTCCTGTTTTTTATTCTTACCATTACAGGTTCTTAAATAATGCATCTAACTCTATATAATTTGTAACTACACTCAATGCATTTTCATTTTTAATTACGCCATACGCAGTAATCATAGTTACAAAAATATTTTTAGTCACTTTATTTTTTTGCCTAAATATGCTCAATTTATTTTGCATATTTAGCGCCATTGCTTTAGTAATCGTCAATGGTTCATTATAAAATTTAGCCTCACAAATATTAATACAATTATCTGCCCTATCTATCAACAAATCTATCTGTGCACCTTTTTCGGCGCCACTGCCTCTAGCTACCCAAGATGCTGCATGGCTAACAATTCCTGCAATTTTTAAAGCTTCTTTAATTTGTGCAATATGCTTCAAACAAATATTCTCAAATGCATACCCACACCAAGTTGTATAGCTAGTCTGATTCGTGCACTCTTGCCAAGATGCGTTTGCATTTTTTGTATTAATAAATTTATAATAGAAATAGGTGTATTCATCACATAATCTATACAAGGTATCATCTTTGCTTTTGCCATAAGGCAATACTTCCATTACAAATCCGCATTGTACCAATTCTGTAAGCAGCTTTGTAAAAGCCCCACCCGACGAAAGTTTAGTTTTGACAAGCAATTCATTTCTAGTAAACCCATTTTGCTTACCTGCCAATGTTTTTACTATTTTTTCGTGCTGCTCGTGATTTTTAAATAATGATGCATATAAGTTCTGAAATTCGTTTTTCAATAAAGCATTTTTGCTAAAAAATAAATGTTCTAAAATTTGTTGCACGCTTTCTCCTGGCTCTATTGCATCTAAATAAAATGGCACACCTCCTGTAGCCATGTACAATTGCACAATATCTTTATTCGTTAATTTTACTTGTAATGCTTGCAAATATAATTTTGTTTCTGCCAAATTAAATGGTAGTAATTGTATTTGTCGTGTAATTCTATTATGCAATCCACCTTTGTTATTGATTACTTTATCTATAATCCAAGAAGCTGCAGAACCACATATCACTAGTACTACATCATTTCGCTTTGTGCAGAAGTCGTTCCAAAAAATATTCAGTGCAGCTAAAAACCCTGATTTATGTGTATCAAACCATGAAACTTCATCCAAAAAAATTACTTTCTTCGTTTTGCTTTTTTTGGATTGAATATATTTTTCTAAATATAGAAATGCTTGCAGCCATGTTTTGGGTTGCTCAAACAATTTACTAGCCGGATAATAATTGCAAAGGCTTGCATAAAATTTATCTAACTGCATCTGCATTTGATCATCATTTACACCAGAACAATCAAATACCGTATTGGCTTTATACACCTCTCTTATCAAGAATGTTTTGCCTATTCTGCGCCTACCATACATTGCCAAAAACTCACTTTTTTTACTGAGCAATAGTTTTTGCATAATTGCTATTTCATTAGTTCTTCCTACTAATTCCATTGAAGTACAATTTTATTACCCGCCAAATGTACCATTTTTTAATGAATTTGGCGAGCAATAAAATATTTATTTCTCGCCAAATTGCGTGTATTTTGATAGATTTGGCGAGTAATAGAAAATTATAATTTACCTAAAACCCTTTATTTGTAATACTTTCAGTAAATATTATAAAAATTATTCTTTCAAAATAAGCAATGCTAAAAAGCAAAAATAAAATTTTTATTCTTGGATAAAATTACGATTACACTAAATGTAAAGCTCTTAAAATATCCAAGCCATTTGCATATAGCATTAATGCCAATAACAACATCAAACCTATGCTAGTTGCTGTTTCCATTACCTTTTGATTAGGCTCTTTGCCTGTAATCATTTCGTAAATCAAAAACATAACATACCCACCATCTAAGCCTGGTATAGGTAGCAAATTCATAAATGCAAGCATTACAGATATAAATGCCAATAAGCCTAAGAAACTTTGCATCTCAAATTTTTCTGGAAAAATACTTGCAAACGAACCAAAACCACCAAGGCTTTTACTTGCTTTAATTTCTTTAGAAGTAAACATCGCTTTTAAATTATCTTTATAATCTGTTACGTTTTTCCATGTAGCAGATAAAGCACGAGGAATAGCAGCAAGCGGATTATAATTAATATGCTCGAATTGCGTAGTTTTTTCTTTACCTAATATTTGGGTTAGCGTATCTGTATGACGTATAGGTGCAATGCCAAACAAACCTGTTTCTTTTAATTTTGCAGAAAGTGTAATCGTATCTTTTTGATTGCGCAATAGTTTTAATTCTAAAGGTGTACTCAACTTTTTAGTCCATGCTGGAAAATCGGCTTTGGCTTGTTCTACAGTTGTAAAATTATATTTTAAAACATTACCTAACTCTTTTACGCAGGCATCAAAGAACATTGTAGATTTTCCATTTACAGCAATAACCTGATCTCCACGCTGAAAATCATTTTTATTTAAATAAGAGTTTTGCGCATCAATAGAATCTACTACAAAAGGAACACGTTGAGAAAATATACTTTCTTTATTGTTTACCATTTTATCTATGGTACCATCAGGAATATCGAATGTAACTTTTTGACCATTTCTGATCACCGTTACATTTTTCTTTTTATTGATATCCTCAAAAATAAATTTCTTTTTAAAATCTTCGTAATAGGTTACTTCTTTACCATTAATCGCCATAGGTATATCACCATCTTGGAAGCCTGCTTGGTAGCCAAGGCTATCGCATGCAATACCATTTTTTAAGTTTTGATATGGTAATTTATCTTCTCCCCATACGCTAAATATAACAATGTATACCACTATTGCTAGCAATACATTCATAATAATACCACCAAGCATGATTAGCAAACGCTGTGGTGCGGTTTTGCTACGAAACTCCCATGGTTCTGCGGGTTTTGCCATGGCATCTTTGTCCATACTTTCGTCTATCATACCAGCTATTTTTACATAGCCTCCCATCGGAAACCAACCAATACCATATTCTGTATCGCCTACTTTTTTCTTAAATAAACTAAATGGCAACCATGTAGATACTGGAAATAAAAAGTCGAAAAATAAATAAAATTTTTCTACGCGTGTACCAGTGCGGCGTGCTGCATAATAATGGCCCCATTCGTGTAATAAAATTAATATACTTAGTGCTATAAAAAATTGAAAAAATTTAATCCAGCCTGCACTTAATAATAATATGCTAAGAAATTGATTTGTCATTTGTGTTGTTTATAATGAAAATTCTTTTAATAATTCGGTAGCTAATTCTCTAGCTTCTTTGTCGTTTGTAATATAATTTTGCAATGTAGGATTGGCAATAAAAGGCATTTGCTCAATACATTTTTCTATCACATCACTCATTCCTAAAAAAGTCATTTTATTTTTCAAGAAAGCATCCACTACAATTTCGTTGGCTGCATTCATAATGCAAGGTGCATTACCACCTTTATGCATGGCAGCTGTAGCTATTGCTAAGTTTCTAAATGTTCTTTCGTCGGCTGCTTCAAAGGTTAGTGTTTCGTTGTACCTAAAATCTAAACGCGGAAAAATATTTGTAATTCTATTTGGGAAAGCTAAAGCATATTGTATTGGTAGCTTCATATCTGGCAAGCCCATTTGTGCTTTTACACTTCCATCTACAAATTGCACCATACTGTGTATAATACTTTGTGGATGCACTATTACTTCTATTTGTTCATTCTTTAAACCAAACAACCACTTCGCTTCTATCATCTCTAAGCCTTTGTTCATCAGGCTTGCGCTGTCTATGCTTATTTTTGCACCCATTGTCCAATTTGGGTGTTGCAGGGCATGGTCTTTGCGCACATTAATTAAGAAGTTTGGTTTTTTACCACGGAATGGTCCACCACTTGCAGTTAAAATTATTTTTTCTATACTAGCAATATTTTCGCCTATTAAGCATTGAAAAATTGCGCTGTGTTCGCTATCTACAGGTATTAATTTAGCGCCAGTAAATGCAGCGGTTTTCGTTACTAAATCGCCAGCTACTACTAAAGTTTCTTTATTGGCCAATGCTATGGTTTTGCCTTGCTCTACTGCGGCTAAAGTGCTGCGCAATCCTGCATAACCTACAATGCCTGCTAGCAATACATCATACACATCCATAGCTGCTACTTGCACTAGTGCATCTTCGCCAGTGTACACATGAATATCTAAAGCTTGCAAAGCAGATTTTACTTTTTCGTACTTAGCTTCATCGCCAATTACTACTATTGCTGGCCTACAATCTATTGCTTGTTGAATCAATAAATCATCATTGCTATGTGCAGTAAGTACTGCCACGCTAAATAATTGTGGATTGGCTTTAATTACGTCTAGGGCTTGCGTGCCAATGCTTCCGGTGCTGCCAAATACGGCGATGCGCTTCATGTGTGTTTGTATCAAAATTGGATTGCAAAGAAAAGAAAATATAATGAGATTAAGGTATAATGCAAATTGTAAAGTTTTGTTGTTGTTTTTAAAAATGACTTCAAAAATTGAAACCACTTTTTGGAAATTCAAGCGCATTAAGTAGTAATTTTGTACAGTTATTTGCTGAATTTCTTCAAAAAATTGTTATTAACAGTGGTTTTATGGCTAGTTTATCAAGAAAATGTGGAAAAACTCAGAAAATATTTTGATAATCGAATGGAAGTGCCTACTTTTGCAATCCAAAAAAATAATAACAATGTTTGCAATAGTTGATATAGCTGGACAACAGTTCAAAGTGGTACAAGACCAAACTTTATTTGTACATCGCCTAGCGGGTAACGCAGGAGATAGCGTAAATGCAAAAGTATTAATGGTAGCTGATGGTGGCAATATTACTTTAAATAGTGGTACTGTAACTGGCGAAATCGTTGAGCACTTACAAGGCGATAAAGTAATTACTTTCCACAAAAAGCGTCGTAAAGGTTACGAAAAGAAAATTGGTCATCGTCAGCAATTGACAAAAGTAAAAATCAACTCTATTGCTTAATAATTATATTCATTAATCTAATAACAATAAAAAACACAATATCATGGCACATAAGAAAGGTGAAGGTTCGGTAAAAAATGGTCGCGACAGTAACAGTAAGCGTTTAGGCGTTAAATTGTTTGGTGGTCAAGCTGCAATTGCAGGAAACATTATAGTTCGTCAAAGAGGCACTCAATTTCACCCTGGTGAGAATGTAGGTGTTGGTAAAGATTGGACTTTGTTTGCTTTGGTTCCAGGAAGAGTTAATTTCCGTAAAACTGCAAACAAAACTACTATTAGCGTAGTTCCTACAGCATAATTTTTTACAACTTTAATAATATTAAAAAAGCTATTCTGCAAAGAATGGCTTTTTTTTTACAGATAATGATTGAACCAAGCTAAATTAAAAAACCATTTTAATTCTCAACTTTAAAAGAACCGAAGAAATAAATATTAAAATAATTCACATGCTTTATCAAGCAGCATTTCTCCAATGGTATCAGGAATAACATCTTCCCAAACTTGGTTATAACTTTCTACATTATGTGAATCAATCAGAACATTTTTATTACTGTAAGTTGCCGATTTCAAAAATTTTGATTGTCTTGTTGAACAATTATATTCATAAAGAGACAATTTAAACCCATTAATAATTAGCTTTTTCCCATTTTTTACATAAACAATTTTAGGAGAAACCTCTTTACTCCAAACTTTAATTATTTTATCAAAACTATTATTTGAATATATTCTAGTAGATTTTATATAAAATTTATTGTTTTCTATGGAACTTCCAACATATATCCAATCTTGGTCTTCTAAATCAGATGAAAATGATGCAGATTCTTTAATCTCAGGAACTGTACTTGTTTCATTGTCTTTACTTTGTTGCACTAGCCATTTGCCTTCTTTTTTTACCAAAGATAAAGATTTTTGCTCTGGACTATCACTTTCTTTGTAAGAGACAGTTGCTTTGTCCCCTTCTATTTTTGGTTCGCCAATTGTTTCTACTTTTTTAGCTGCGCTTAATTTCTTGATAGAATCTGGCATCATAGCTGCAAAAGTAGCTGTCATGTCTAATAATTTTTTAGTATCATCAGTACCTAATTTTTTAGCTGCTTCGTAATCTGCTTTGTTCATAGCAGTTAAAAAAGATTTAGCTACTTCATTAGGATTGCTGCTATTACCACCACCACAACTAAATAGGGTGCAAACTGCTAATACAGCGATTGATAAAATTAACTTCTTCATATTTTTGATTTTTTAAAATTTAGGCAAATGTAGAACTTTATCACTGAAAATAAAACTTTCTACCGCCAAAAAGACTCACTTTGGCTTATTATTAGATAATAATATTCTACAACAATTACATTAAACAACTGCATTTATATATTCGTATGATTATTTATCTGCATTACAAGCTACAGCTGTAGGAGTCATTTTATTAATAAACTTGTTTATCCTATTTCCTGCATTGCCTAATTATGTTTTAAAGTATGAAAACCTTTGTATTGTAAATTTGTTAAGTAATCATTTAGTTACTTTATTGCCGCTGAAGCACTCATTAAAAAGATAGCTAAGGGTTTTGCAATAGTCATACTATTAATTTATTAATGTGATGATTACTTGGATAAAGCATATAAGGTTTATTAATATTAATACATAATATTTATGATAGTTTAAATGTGTTCCATTTCAATTTCAAAAAAAATACTGTAACTTCGCATAAATCAAAAATCGCCGTTTGAAAACCATACTAAATTCGCATCAATTTGGCATCGTGATAGAACGATTGGCGCATCAATTGGTAGAAAATAATTTAGCGCTTGATAATACTGCCATTATAGGCATTCAACCAAGAGGAATTGCACTAAGCAACCGAATTTTCGACTATCTTACAAAGCATTTGAAAATTAAAAATTTATCTTATGGCAAATTAGATATTACTTTTTATAGAGATGACTTTAACACCTCTGAAGAAATGCGCGTACCGAATGCTACAGAAATAGATTTTAGTATTGAAGGCAAAACGGTTGTTTTGATAGATGATGTGCTGTTTACTGGTAGAACCATTAGAAGTGCCATGGATGCAATATTAGATTTTGGCAGACCTGCAAAGGTAGAATTGATGGTGCTAATAGATAGGAGATTTAGCAGGCAATTGCCAATACAAGCAGACTATGTAGGAAGAAGTATAGATAGCATCATTAGCCAAAAAGTAAAGGTAAAATGGGCAGAGCAAGATAAAAAAGACGAAGTATTACTGATAGATAACGAATAAAAATATGTCGCTAAGTGTAAAACATTTACTGGGAATAAAAGATTTGCAACCGCAAGATATTGAAACTATTTTTCGGACGGCAGATAATTTTAAAGAGATTTTAAAAAGATCTATTAAGAAAGTACCAACTTTGCGCGATACTACTATTGTCAATTTATTTTACGAAAATAGTACAAGAACTAGAATTAGTTTTGAGCTTGCAGAAAAAAGATTGAGTGCAGATACAATCAACTTTACAGCTAGCGGAAGTAGTGTAAGCAAAGGAGAAACTTTGATAGACACTGCTAAAAATATTTTGGCCATGAAGGTAGATATGGTAGTAATGCGCCATAGTGCAAGTGGCGCTCCACATTTTTTAAGTAAATACATAGATGCTGCAATAATTAATGCTGGTGATGGTACTAATGAACATCCTACTCAAGCATTGCTGGATGCATACAGTATGCGCGAGCAGCTTGGCGATTTAAAGAATAAAAAAATTGCTATCATTGGCGATATCATGCATAGCAGAGTTGCACTTAGTAATATTTATTGCTTACAAAAATTAGGAGCTAAAGTATTGGTAGCTGGTCCACCTACATTGATTCCTAAACATATAAAAGCACTTGGTGTAGATGTCACTTACCATGTGCAAGAAGCATTGGAGTGGTGCGATGTAGCAAACGTATTGCGTATACAACTAGAGCGCCAAAATATGCCTTTGTTTAGCAGCCTCCGCGAGTATAGTTTGTATTATGGCATCAATAAAAAAATGTTGGATAGCTTGCAAAAGAAAATTATAGTAATGCATCCAGGACCTATCAATAGAGGAGTGGAAATTAATAGCGATGTTGCAGATAGCGAGCAAAGCATTATTTTAGATCAAGTAGAAAATGGTGTGGCTACAAGAATGGCTGTGTTGTATTTATTAGCAGGGAAGAAAGATTTAGAGTAAGGAAAAAAGTTAAAACTTAAAAGTTTAAAGTTATTTTTAGCATTCCTATTCAATTTTTTATCACAAATTTTATGGATTCTGTATTTATCAGTTTTGCCTAAATAATTTTAATTACTTTTGTCTACAATTATACTATGTCTAATTCATCCACAAAAATTGTTGTTATAGGCCCTTGTTACCCATACAGAGGCGGGATTGCAACATTTGTTTCTTATTTATGTAATTTATTAAATAAGCATTTTGATGTTACATTAATCAATTACTCGATGCTATATCCTTCTGTATTATTTCCCGGAAAAACGCAGTACGACGAAAGTAAAGATTTAGTATTTTCCTTTGAAAATAAAAGATTGTTCAGTAGTTTAAATCCATTTTCATGGGTACGTACTGCAAATGAAATAAAAAAACTCAATCCAGATATAATTATCATGGATTGGTGGAATCCATTTTTTGCTTTGTGTTTTAGAGGGCTATATATTTTTCTGCCAAAAGAATACAAGAAAAAAATATTAATTGTAGCAGAAAATGTAGTTAGTCACGAAGGCAGAAGTATTGATAAATTATTAACTAAAATAGGCATTACTATTGGCAATGCATACATTGTGCTTAGCGATAAAGTAAAAGAGCAAATATCTTATTATGCTGGTAATAAAACTATTTATAAATCTAATTTACCAATTTACGATTCCTTTGATACAGTGCATAAGGTTCATACCCGTAAAGAAGTTTGTTATAAAATAAATGATGGAGATTTTGTGTTGTTGTTTTTTGGCTATATACGCAAATACAAGGGTCTAGATATTGCCTTAGAAAGTATGCCAGCTATTTTAGAAAAAATACCAAATGCGAAGTTGTTGGTGGTAGGTGAGAGCTATGACGATTGGGCCGCATATGAGGCAATTATCCATGCTCATGATTTGCAAAATCATGTAGAAGTAGTAAGCGAGTATGTGCCAAATGAAGAGGTGGAAAAATATTTTAGTGTTAGTGATTTAGTGCTTTTGCCTTACAGGAATGCAACCCAAAGTGGTATATTAAACATTGCCTACGGTTTTGATAAGCCAGTGGTAGCAACAAGTGTAGGTGGTTTTACGGAATTTATTGAAGAAGGTAAAACAGGTTTATTGGTAAAAGAGGTAAGTCCGGAATCGTTTGCAAATGGAGTAATCAATTTTTATAATAATTATAGAAACGTAGATTTTAAAACTAATATTCAAAAAATAGTAGCTGCGAATAGTTTCGATAAAATTATAGAATATGTAAAAGATTTTGGTGCAAATATTCGCTAATATTTTGTGCGCCAATAAGCTATCATATCTGTAATAGTTTGCTCTAATTTGTATGCTTGATGCCAACCAGTTTTTGCAATCAATTTACTACTATCACCATATATAACCGGTTCGTCTGTGCTGCGCAATAATTTTTCGTCTATACGATGATTGATTTTTTTTCCAATAATTTTTTCCATCACAGCAATAATTTCTGCAATTTCGTACACCGTATTGCCGCTAATATTATACACATCGCCAGCATCACCTTTTTCGGCTAATAGCACCAAAGCGCTAACTAAATCTCTAACATCTGCAATAGCTCTTTTAGTAGTTAAATTACCTGTGGTAAATTCTGTAATTAAACCTTTTTCTAATTGTACAACTCTGCGTGTAAAATCGCTAACTACATCTTGCACTTTGCGCACTCCGGTTGTATTAAATATTCTTGCACGAATACCACGAATACCATTGTTCATGTAATATTGATAAGTCATTAAATCTTGACCTACTTTACTTACACCATACGGATGCAATGGCAATAAGGTAGCGCTCTCTTTCACTGGAGTGTTTTCTGGGGTAAGGCTGCTGCCATATTCTGCGCTGCTGCAAGCTACTAATACCACAGGGTCGTAGCTTGGTATTTCTTTTTTTATTTTTAAAATACTTTCAAATACATGGATAGTACCATTTACATTAATGTCCATGGTATCTATCGGTTTTTCCCACGATACTGTAGGATAGCTTTGTGCTGCCAAATGGTAAATAATAGTGGGGCGATGCTCATTTATTATTTCAAAAACTTTTTGACTATCTCTAATATCGCAATCTATATAATCAATAATTGCAGCTATTTCGTTGGTGTCTATCGTAGCATTAAATTTAGTGCCAATACATTTAATATTTTCTACATTAAAATAATATTCTGCTAAATGAGAACCCACCATTCCGCAGGCGCCTGTAATTAATACTTTCTTTTCGTTTTGCATAAATTGAATTGTAAAATTAAGGAAGTATTATTATTTATAAATATTTTTTCTATGTCCGATGTCTATTAATTCTATAATAAGTATTTCATCTAATATTTCAT
>CAIXQW010000200.1 GCA_903921675.1 uncultured bacterium
AGGATGAGGATGAGGATGAGGATGAGGAAAAATGAGTCCACTGATTAATCCTTCATTTTTACTCGATAGTCCCTTAAAACTCGTCTTCTTTGGCGGTAAAGGTGGCGTAGGAAAAAGCACATGCGCAACCGCGACAGCGTTAAAACTAGCTCAGAGTTATCCACAGAAACATTTTTTGTTGGTCTCAACTGATCCGGCACATTGTTTAAACAATATATTATCTAATTGTGAGTTGCCTACTAACTTGAATGTTCGTGAGTTAAGTGCGGCAGATTCATTACACAAATTTAAGTTAAAGTATGAAGAAAACACTACTAATGACCATTGGTCTTTTGATGCTTTGTGCACAAATGGCCTGGGCTCAAAGCGCAGTTAGAGGCCGCGTTTTGGATGACAAAGGAGACGGAATTTCAGGCGCTTCTATTCGTGTTAAGGGCACGGCAAGGGGCGTAAATGCTGACAATGGTGGTAATTTTACCATTACGGCAAATGGTGATGAAACTTTGGTAGCTTCTGCATCAGGTTTTAAACCTGCAGAATCAGCAGCTACAGATGGTGTTACAATTCAATTAATGTCTGATAAAAGATCTATCGAAGGTGTAGTTGTTACAGCATTAGGTGTAAAAAGAGAAAAAGCAGCGTTAGGTTATGCTACTACTACCTTGAATAATGATGATATCAATAAAGGTAATAATCCAAGTGCATTAAGTGCATTACAAGGTAAGGTGTCAGGTGTAAATATTACCAGTAATACTGGTGGCCCAGGAGGTTCTACTCGCGTGGTTATTCGTGGAGAAAAATCTTTATCTCGCGGTAATAATGCATTGATAGTAGTGGATGGTATTCCTATTAGTAATGGGGATAGAACTGCAGGAAGTAGTTTAAGCCAAATTGATTTTGGTAACCGTGGTAATGATATTAATCCTGATGATATTGAAAGTATCACTGTATTAAAAGGTGCTGCAGCTACTGCATTATATGGTAGTCAAGGTGCTGCTGGTGCGGTTATGATTACAACAAAATCTGGTAAAAGAAAAGGTAAAGGTCGCCCTGCAGAAATTTCATATAATGTGAACCATACATGGGGTTCTGTTTTAAAATTTCCTACTTTCCAAAATCAATTTGGTCAAGGAGATTTAAATGGTGTAGAAGATGATAGAAGAGAAAACTTTAGTTGGGGTTTGCCTTTTGACGGCAAATTAAGGCCATGGGGTCAAATTATTGATGGTAAACAAAAAGTAAAACCTTACAGCGCTATCGAAGATAATGTGCAATCTTTCTTTAAAGTAGCAAAAACTTTAGAAAACAACGTGAGCTTTACTGGATCTAGTGATAAAACTTCTTATTTTGTTGCCTTAAATGCAATGAATAACACTGGTATGATTGAAAATAATTTTATCAATCGCTACGGTATTCGTTTTAATGCTAATCATGAATTTTCTAACAAGTTTTATAGCAATATAGGTTTCAATTACATTAATTCTGCTGCGCGTACAGACCAACAAGGCCAAGGTGATGGTGGTTTATGGAATAACTTAATTCAAACTCCACGCGATATTCCTATTTCAGAATTATCCAATTTAAATGATGCATTTAACTCTTATTCTTTATTGGACCCAATTACTGGTAAAAAGAAATATGGTTATTATGGTGCATATACCAATAACCCATATTGGATAGCTAGAAATTACGATAATCGTAATTTCTACGACAGAGTAATTGGTCAAATTACAACTGGTTACCGTTTTAATGCAGATATCGAATTAATGAATCGCACTGGTGGTGAGGTTTTAAGTGATAGAACTTTCTATAAAACACCAAAAATTGATGTAACACCTGTTGATCCTTTCTGGGATGGTAATGCTAAAGCAAATAATGGTGGATACTATGAAGGAGCAACCAATTTACAAACTATCTATAACGATTTGATGTTGACTGTAAAAAAACAAATTACTCCAAAAATTGGGTTTAATGGTTTGTTTGGTCATAATGTAACACAAATTTCAGCTAATACTTTGAGCTCAGAGATTGACCCAACTACTAATGGATTAGTAATTGATGGGTTTTATAATTTAAGCAATGGTAAATCTCCTGTAAATACAGATAATGTAAAAGGATTAGAGAGAAAAATAGGCGTATATACCAGCTTAGATCTTGATTATGATAAAACATTCTTTGTTACATTAACTGCTCGTAACGATTGGTCTAGTACTTTGAATAATAAATCTTATTTCTATCCATCTGCTAGTGCATCTTGGATATTTACTAAAAGCATAGGAGATAATTTAAAAAATGTATTAAACTATGGTAAAATACGAGGAAGTATTGCAAGTGTAGGTACAGATGCAAATAGATATGCAAATAATGCTGCTGGTTTTTCTAAGACAGAAATCAATTCTAATTTTGGTTCTAATATTTTCCCTTTCAATGGCATACCTGGTTACACTTACCAAAATGGTTATGGTACAAATGTAGCTCCAGAAAGAAGTAGACAATCTGAAATTGGTATTGATTTAGGATTCTTAAATGATAGAATCACTGCAGATTTTACAGTATACAACAATACTACTACTAACCAAATTATCTCTCAACCTATTCCTGCATCTAGCGGATTTACAGGTAGAACAATCAATACAGGTGTAATTTCTAACAAAGGTATTGAAATTGGTCTTAGAGCTACTCCTATAAAAATGAAAAATAGTTTGAAATGGGACGTATTTGGAACATACACAAGAAATAAAAATAATGTAGAAAGCATTGCAGATGGTAGCGACCAAATTATTTTAGGTGGTTTCAGCGGTATGAGCATTGTAGCTGCTAAAGGAAAGCCATTTGGAACATTCTATGGTATAGATTTAGCAAAAGATGCTAATGGTAGAGTAATTATTGATTCTGCAACTGGTAATCCTCGTTCTACAACTAAACCAGTATATTTTGGTTCTTATCAGCCTAAGTTTATTGCTAGCTTTGGTACAGGCTTTAGCTTTAAAGGTTTAACACTTAGTGTGTTATTTGATACTAAACAAGGTGGATTATTCTATAGCCGTACTAAAGATAACCTTGAGTTTGTTGGAACATCTGCTAGTACTGTAATTAATGGTACAAGAGATCCGTTTGTATTCGAAAACTCTAGCTACTTAGCTTATGATGGTATTTATAAAACAAATACTGATATTAAAACAGATGTGTATACTTATTTTACATCTGCTAATATTAAACCAGTAAGCCAAGATTTGATAGATGCTAGTTATACAAAATTAAGAGAAGTTTCTTTGAGCTATCCTTTGCCAGCATCATTATTAGAAAAAACCAAATTGGGTAATGTTGTATTTGGTGTATTTGGTACAAATTTAAAAATTTGGACTCCAAAAGCAAATGGCTTTGTAGATCCAGAATCAAATGCAGGTGGTAGTGGAAACGAACAAGGTTTCGATTTTTTATCAAGACCAACTATGCGTAATCTTGGTGTTCGTTTAAATGTAACTTTCTAATTTTAAAATTCTTCAATATAATAATATGAAAACTAAAATAATTTCAATATTAACTTTAATTGCATTATCTACAAGTTTTGTAGGATGTAAAAAGTTTTTGGATGTAAATAATAATCCAAACATAGCAAATAACCCTAATGTAGAATTGGTATTACCTTCTGCACAAGTTGCAATTGCATCTGTAATGGGTGCGCCTTTTCAAATCAATGGTAGCTTTTGGGCGCAGCATTGGACACAAAGCCCTTTAGCTAGTCAGTACAAAAACTTTGATCAATACCAAGTATCTAGCGATGAGTATAACAGACCATGGAGAAACTTGTATGCTGGTGCTTTAACAGATTTGAAATATGTATATAACAAAGCGAAGGCGGAGGACAAAAAGCAGTACATGGCTATCTCTAGATTAATGTCTGCTTATACTTTTCAGGTATTAACAGATGCTTTTGGCGATATTCCTTTTACAGAAGCATTAAAAGGTAGTGTGGCAGATGGTAGTATTATTAATCCAAAATATGACAATCAAGAAGCAGTATATGATGGAATAATTGCTATGATTGATGAAGCACAAGCTTTGATAGATGTAAATGCAGCTTCCCACCCTGGAACAGATGATTTAGTGTATCAAGGAGATATGCAAAAATGGTTAGAATTTTCTAATACTTTAGAATTGAAAGTATATATGCGCTTAAGCGAAGCAAACCCTACAAAAGCTGCTGCTGGTGTGGCTGCTTTGCAAGGCGCAGATTTCTTAAGTTCTAGTGCTAAAATTTCTTATACTACTACAGGTGGTAGCGAAAATCCATTATATTCTGAAATGATTGGTTTAAATGGAACTACTAATATTTTTGCTAGTAAAACTTGTGTAGACTTTATGAATAACTATGGAGACCCGCGTGTAGGCGTATTCTATAAACCTTTAGCAAATGGTGCAGTAGTAGGACTTACTCAAGGTGATTTTGCTAATAGTGCATCTGCTACAGGTAAATCATTAGGTGGTTATTCTGTAGGTGCAGATCCAACAGATAATAATTCTGCAACTGCCCCTGTTTATTTTATTTCTCTTCCAGAAAGCGAATTTTTACAAGCAGAAGCTATCGCTAGAGGCTGGATGACTGGTGATGATGCTGCGCATTATCAATCTGGTATCTTAGCTAGTTTAGACGCATACCAAACAGAAATAAACAACCAAATTGACAACAGTATTGATTTAACAGCTTTTGGAAATGCAAATGGAACTTATAGCGATTATATAGATAGTATGTTATTATATATTCCTTATCCAAGTACAGAGCAAGATAAGATAGAAGCTATTATCAATCAAAAATGGGTAGCTATGAGTGGTAATCAAGGCTTTGAAGCTTGGACAGAAATGAGAAGAACTGGCTATCCAAAAGGTATGGCTACGAGTGTTGCCTCTGTAATTGGTGCTGGCTTATTTCCTGCAAGATTTTTGTATCCTACAGATGAAATTAATTTGAATCCTAAATTTCCGGGTACAAAATTAGTGACTGATAAAGTATGGTGGGATAAATAATTAACCTTTAAATTTAGTAAAAAAATGAAAAAAATATTAATAGCTAGTTTAGCATTGTTTTCAATTGTAGGTTTCTACTCTTGTAAAAAAAATAGAGAAGTAGTTTCTACCGTAGTTACTACCTCAGCACCAACCATTACAATTAGTGGTTCTAAATTTTATAGCATTCAAGTAGGAGATGCTGTACCTACAGTATCTGCGACAGCCTACGACTCAATATTAAAAGAGACTTGCCCTTTGAGCCTAGATGCTAGCACATTGGATAATACTACACCAGGTTTATACGTTGTTCCTATCAATTCTAAAAATTCTAATGGATATAAATCTTCTGCTAATGTATTTATTGCGGTAACACCAATTGATAATGCATGGGATTTAACTGGCGAATATGCAAGAACATCTAATGGTGCAATTGTAAACGTAACAAAAGTTGCTCGTGGAATTTACGAAGTAGATAATGTAGGTGGTGCACCAACATTACCGGTAGTAGGTTACTTTGCGCAATTGACGGATAGTACTATAGATTTTCCTTCTCAACCAACAGAGGTGGTAGGCACGGTTGATTGTACTTCAGAAAAATTAATGGTAAGTGCAACAGATACTTCTTATTCTTGGGTAGTTAGAAATGCTTTCTTTGGTACAGCTACTCGTACTTTCGTAAAACAATAATACAATTCTAAACCAAAAATAACAAAAATCCTCTTGAGTAATCAAGAGGATTTTTTTATGTTGAGTATTTAATAAATAGCATTAAGATCCAATTATCATGATCACATTATTTTTACTTTTGTATTGGCCTGCACTATTTCTAATTTTTATGTTTTCAAACTTTACAGTGTCGCCTTTATATAATCTTTCTGTAAAAGCTTTTTTCCATTTTTCAGGCACAGCATCGCCATTTACTGGTTCCATTATATAATCTGTAACTATGGTTGGATAACCTGTGCTATCTTCTGATAATGCTCTTTCGCAGTAGGTTAAATCAAAGCTAGCTACAGGGTAGTTTTGGTTGGTTTTATTGTCTTTACCACAAACAGGCGAGTTGATTAATTGTAAAAATTGATCTTTATTAATAGTGCCTCCAGCATTATTATTGCATCCGCCAATAGTAGCAGAGTAGTTGCCTGCAGCTAACAGTTTCTTTTGGGTTTTGGTGGTATCACCAGCATTATCTTGTTGTATATCTACAAAGTTATTATTATTGGAAAACGAAAATAAACCTACGCTTCCAATACCTAGTAAAATGACACCTGTTTTTAAATTCATCTTATATTTATTATATGAGGTTAAAAGTAAAGGGAATTTTTGTATAGCATAGTTAAAAAGTATATAAATTTATTATTTCACTCGTTATACTTTTTATTACAGGCTATTCAATTGCCCTTCTAATAATCTAATTTTTTCCATTGCATCAGCTTTTTTCTTATGCTCCAATGCTACAGCTTCTGGTTTTGCATTTTGTACAAATCTTTCGTTACTCAACTTAGCTTCTACACTTGCCAAAAATTTAATATTGTAGTCTAATTCTTTTTCCAATTCTACTTTTTGCGCAACAGTATCTACTTCTTTACTACTTGTAAAATAGCATTGCAATGTATCTGCCATAAATGGTACACCATTTGTGATAGGCGCATCGTAATATGCTACATCGCTTGCATATAATTGCTTGCAAAGTATTTTTGCTGTTGCAGAAAAAATAGCTTGATTGGCTTGTGGCACATGTAATAGGATTTCATCTTTTGGTTTTAGCTGATTTTTTATTTTTAAATCGCGCACCGTTGTAATCATTTGTTGCAAAATATTACCTTGCTTAATGATGGTTTCATCGGCATTTTGCAATGGCAAATAAGTTGTGGCAACTAAATCATCTCCTATATTTCTATTGCCAATATGATGATAAATTTCTTCTGTAACAAATGGCATAAACGGATGCAACATACGCATTAATTCTTCTAAATATTCCTTCGCACATTTTATTTCGGCACTGCTGATGCTTTCATCTATGCCAGTTTTAATCCACTCTAAATACCAGCTACAGTAGTCATTCCATATAAGCGAATAAATAGTTTTTAAGGCTTCACTTAATTTAAACTCTTTCATTTGTGCATCTATAGTTTTTTTAGCTTCGTGTAAACGTTGTAAAAACCAGGTGCTAGCAAATGTGGCAGGGCTATCATTTTGTTTTTTAGCCTCTAATATTTTTAAAAGTTTTAATGCATTCCATAGTTTATTGCAAAAGCTTCTGCCTTGGTCGCAGGTGGCCTCGTCAAACAAAATATCATTACCTGCAGGACTAGCAATTAAAACACCAAAACGTACTCCATCTGCTCCGTAGTCTTCTATTAGTTTAAATAAGTCTGGGCTATTGCCAAGGCTTTTACTCATTTTCCTACCTTGCTTGTCGCGCACAATTCCTGTAAAGTATACTTTGTCAAATGGTTTTTGCCCACGATATTCGTAGCCTGCCATTATCATTCTTGCTACCCAAAAGAAAATAATTTCTGGTGCTGTAACTAAAGTGGCTGTAGGGTAATAATAATCTAATTCCTTATTGTTGGTTTTATTTTTGTTCCAATGAAAAACTTCTAATGGCCACAACCAAGAGCTAAACCAAGTATCAAGCACATCATCATCTTGTCTTAAATTTTGGAATTTAGAATTTGTATTTTGGAATTTTTCAGTAGCGTCTTCAATTGTTTTAGCTACTACCATTTCTCCATCCTCATTGTACCAAGCAGGTATGCGTTGCCCCCACCAAAGTTGGCGGCTTACGCACCAGTCTTTAATGTTCTCCATCCAATGCTTATAGGTATTCTTAAACTTTGGCGGATAAAATTTAATGTCGTCATTCATTACAGCATCTAAGGCAGGTTTTGCCATCTCTGTCATATTGCACCACCATTGCATGCTCAAGCGCGGCTCTATTATTGCATCAGTTCTTTCGCTATGTCCTACAGGGCTTTTATAATCTTCTAATTTTTCTATGTGCCCTTTTGCTTCTAAATCTGCTAATATTTTTTTACGCACTACAAATCTATCTTCACCAATATACAGTTGCGCAGCTTCACTCATTGTACCATCTTCATTCAAAGTATCTATTACTGGCAATTTGTATTTTATACCAAGATTGTAATCGTTGATATCATGCGCAGGAGTAACTTTTAGGCATCCAGTTCCAAATTCTACATCTACATATTCATCTGCAATGATTGGAATTTCTCTATTGATTAATGGCACTAAACATTTTTTACCAATTAAATGTTGATAGCGCTCATCAGTAGGGTTTACACAGATAGCCACATCTCCCATAATTGTTTCTGCACGCACCGTAGCTACAGTTATAAAAGGTAAATCACTATTTGCATTTGGATTATTAGAATTTTCATCTACAATTAAGTATTTTATATAAGCCAACTTGCTATTGGTTTCTTTGAATATTACTTCTTCATCACTCAATGCAGTTTTGGCGCGTGGGTCCCAATTAATCATTTTTACACCACGATAAATTCTGCCTTTGTTATATAAATCTATAAACACATCTATTACTGCATCGTAATATTCAGCATCCATTGTAAATGTAGTTCTATTCCAATCTAATGCACATCCTAGTTTTTTTAATTGTTCTAGAATGATTCCACCATATTTTTCTTTCCAGCTCCATGCATGTGTTAAAAATTCTTCGCGGCTTAGTTTATTTTTATCAATACCTTGCTCTTTAAGCATTGCCACTACTTTTGCTTCTGTAGCAATACTAGCATGGTCTGTACCCGGCACCCAGCAAGTGTTTTTGCCTTGCAGCTTTGCATACCGAATTAGAATGTCTTGTACTGTATTATTTAGCGCATGCCCCATGTGTAACACACCAGTTACATTTGGTGGAGGCATTACTATTGTATAAGGCACTGCATCATTGGCTTGGCTGCTAAAATATTGTTGCGCTACCCAATGATTGTACCAATTGGTTTCTTTGTCTTTGGCTATATATAATTTATCTAATTCCATAGTAATAAAAAAGTGTGCAAAAATACAAAAATAGTTGGGTAGTGGTTTGTAATATTTTGGTATAAATTATTTCGTGGTTAAAAGATAGGCATGTATATTTGAGTTACTGCAAGTATTAAGTGTTTTTGATATACAGAAAAATTTGTCTTCAACTGCTTAAATTATATTAATGTTATTAATCAAACAATTTTTTATGATGATATCCAAACCAATATGTCTTTTACTTTTTTGCTTTTTTGGGTTTACCAATAGCAGCTTTGGACAATTGGTTACAATTGTAGAAGGTGCAACTAAAACTATTCCATGCGATAGTGCTTGTACTACTATTCATAATGTACATTATAATAAAATAAAAACAGATGCTTATACCATCAGTACTATCCCATATACAACTGTACCACTCAGTTCGCCTAATATTTTAACTCTTGCAGATGATTCGTTTAGTACAAATATTCCAATTGGGTTTACATTTTGTTACTTTAATAATACTTATAATGATGTAATTATTAGCAGAAATGGAGTAGTTACATTTAATCCAAACTATATAAATATGCCATGTAGTTTTAACACAGCCCAAACCTTACCCTATAGCAGCAATACCTTTCCGCAGGAAGCTATTTTTTGTCCATTTGTAGATTTAGGTATCAATGCTACAGGACAGATAAAGTATAAAACAATTGGCGTAGCACCTTATAGAAAATTTGTTTTGCAATTTGTAAATCTTCCATTATTTGGACCTAATTGTACTACTGCATTAAATACTTTTGAGTTAAACTTATATGAATCTACCAATTACATAGATGTTCAAATTACAAACAAATCGGTATGCAATGCAAACCCTTTAGATACTATTAATTTTGCTACACTTGGCATACAAGGTAGCAACAATATATTTCTAACAGCGCCAAATCGCAATGGCAGCATTTGGACCGCCGTAAACGAAGGTTGGCGATTTAGTCCTAGTGGCCCGGTTGATTATAATATTACATGGTTGCCAATAGCCGGTGCTACTATTTTGCAAAGCAATGCAGATAGTGCCAGAATTTGCACCAATGCCTATCCATATAAAGCAATTGTAAAGTACCAACAATATTGCCCAAGTATTATTCAATACGATACGATAGTAATAGACCAAATTCATCCTACAATTGATAGTCTTACAATAACAGATAATAATTGCATCGGCGATAATAACGGAACGATTCAAATTTTTACATCATCTACAAATTTACCATTGCAATATTTTGTAAGAGGAAAACCTTGGAGTGCTAGCAATTTATTTACTGGCCTTCCATCAGATACATTTACAATAGGATTTAAAGATGCCAATAATTGTTCTGTATTTTGGTTAGATACCATTTACACAAAAAGTAAATTAAAAATAAACATTGATAGTACAAAAGATGCTGATTGTGGTATTCCAAATGGTTCAATTTATTTAAGTGCTGCCAATGGCATTCCTAGTTATACATGGTGGTGGCAAAATGGATCTGCATTGCCTAATATGACCAATATATATGGAGATTCAAATATATTGGTAAAAGTTACAGATGCCTTAGGGTGTATAGATTCTATGCATGTTAAAACAGAAAAAAAAGGCCCAATTGCAGTATTAGATTCCTTAATAAAATCTGGCTGTACAGATAGTACAGGTAAAATATATATTCATGTAAAAGATAGCACCGGTGTACCACCATTTTCATTTCTATGGAGCAATGGCGATACAACTTCCTTTACCACACATTGCACTGGAGGGGTTTCTTATTCAGTAATTATTACAGATGCAATGGGATGTTCAAAAACAAAGTCATTTTTAATGGAGTTTGATAGCCTACCAAATGTAGTAATCAATGTGGTAAAATTACCAACTTGCAATAAAGCAAATGGTATACTTAATGCGATAGGCAATGGAGGTGCGCCGCCATATACTTACCTATGGTACAATGGGGCTACTACCCAATCGATATCCAATGCAGACTCTGGCAACGTATATGTAACTATAACAGATGCTAAAGGATGCACAGCTAACTTTTTGTCGCAAATAACAGATATATTAGAAATGCATGTACAAAGTGGGCAAACCAATACAAAGTGTAATTTATCTAATGGTACAGCCTATGTTGTGCCATGGAATGGAGCTTCTCCATATAGCTATCAATGGAGTAATGGAGTGGTAGGTAATAATAGTGTAAATATTTTGGCAGCAGGCAATTACTCCGTTATAGTTAGTGATTCGCTAGCATGTATTGATACAATTTATTTTAATATTGCTCCTTCTGTAGCTATGAATATCAATACTATTGCAAAAAATGCAAATTGTGATACGACCAATGGCATTATTTATACGACCATAAATAATGGTGTAAACCCTTTACAATATGCTTGGAGCAACGGAGCAAATACCGCAAATGTTTACAATTTGGCAGCAGGCATTTATACAGTACTTGCTACAGATGCAATAGGCTGTACTGTTACTTCTTTAGTGGTAATTAATGATGATGGAAAACCTTATGCAGCAATCACCAATTTTCAATTGCCTTTATGTGCTGGCGATTCTAGTGGTATACTTACCTTGGTAGCATTTAGTGGTGTTGGCCCTTATAAATACTCATTAGATGGTATTAATTTTGTTTCTAGCCCCACACTTTTAAATGTAGCTGCAGGCACTTATACATTGTATGTAAAAGATGCAAATTCTTGCATGAATGATACTGTAATTACCTTGGCAGATGCTATTCCAATCACCATACAATATGCACCAATAGATACGCTTATTTGTTTTCATGATCAAAGTAAATTTACTGTAAATACTACTGGCGGATACCCACCATATAAGTATAATTTAGATAATGCTACATTTAACACCAACAACCAATTTGCAAATGTAACTATAGGTACACACACTTTGTATTTAAAAGATAGCATTGGTTGCCTTAGAATTTTTCCAATTGTTGTACCTGGTCCAGACTCTGCATTGCATACCATTACTAGCCAACAAGATGTGGCTTGCTTCCAAACCAATACAGGATTTATTCATACCCAAATTGCAGGAGGATGGCCGCCGTATGTTTGGCAATGGGCAGATGGCAGTGACACACTTACCAGAGATAGTCTAGTGGCAGATGTATATACTTTACAAATTACTGATGCAAAAGGCTGCGAAGTAACTCAGCCTTATCAGGTGATACAAAATCAATGTTGCGAAGCTTATCTGCCATCTATTTTTAGCCCCAATGCAGATAATATCAATGATAAATTTACTATTATACCACGCAGCACCATTAGCGAAGTACAATTTATTATATATGATAGATGGGGTGGCAAAGTATTTAGCACCACCAATTTGCAAGAGGGTTGGGATGGAAACTTAATAGGCAAAGAATTGCCGATGGACACCTACTTTTATACACTAAAATACAAATGCAGTTTTGATGAAAACTATTTTTATTTGAAAGGAGATGTGGTGCTGGTGAGGTAGATTTTTATTTACAATTTACATTAATTTAATAGAAACTTATGGTGTATTACATAGTAGTTGAGCTCCATACGATGTTTCACCATTTGGAAGCGTGTTGAGGATTCTATCTATAAAAAAAAGTGCTAAGAACCATGCTAAAGCATTGGTTTAGGGTTGTAGCTAGTGGATACACAACACAAAACCATAAGGTTACGAAACTTATGGAGCAAGAGTTAATATAACTGTTAGTCCCCCCCAAAAAAATAAATCCACCCTACCCTCACCACGCATTCTATTATTATTTTACCTTTACCCCAATGAAAAAAAATATTGCTTTACTAGCTGGAGGTTATAGCGGCGAATACGCCATCAGTGTACAAAGTGCCGAAACCATACAATCTAATATAGATGCCGATTTATACAACGTGTACAAAATTATCATCACCAAAGCATCTTGGAAGCATATAGCTACCGATGGTGCAGAATATTTGGTAGATAAAAATGATTTTAGCCTAACGATACAAGGGCAAAAAATTACCTTCGACTGTGTGTTTTTTGGCATCCATGGCACACCTGGCGAAGACGGTAAAATGCAAGGCTACCTAGATATGTTGGGCATTCCCTACACTGGCTGCAATAGCATCGTAAGCGGATTTACTTTCAATAAAATATACTGCAACAAAATAGTAGATAATAGCAATTTGGTAGATGTGGCCAAAAGCATGCACATGTTTAAAGATAGACCACTTACCCCAGATCAAATTCTCAATCAATTAAAACTACCATTGTTTGTAAAACCTGTGGAAGGTGGCAGCAGCCTTGGTACAAACAAAGTAAAAGAACCAGACCAAATGCAAGCTGCACTAGATGCTGCCTTTGCGGTAGACAATCAAATAATGGCAGAAGAATTTGTAGGTGGTAGAGAATTGACTATTGGTGTGTACAAAATAAATGGAGAGGTATTTGCCTTGCCTATTACAGAAGTAATTAGTGGCAATGAGTTTTTTGATTATGAAGCCAAATATTTGGGCAAAAGCACAGAGGTAACTCCTGCGGATATTAGTGGCGATTTAGCCCACAGAATTTCCGATACTGCCAAGCGTATCTACTTATTGCTAAACTGCGCTGGAGTGGTGCGTGTAGACTTTATAGCCGAGTACAACACCGAGAAGTTATACTTTTTAGAAATAAACACCATGCCTGGCCAAAGCGCAGAAAGCATTGTGCCACAGCAGGTGCGCGCAAATGGCGACAATTTAAAGCACTTTTATGGGCAAATTATTGCAGAAGCATTGCGTTAATTTATTCGTAAAAAAGCGTATTTTCGGCAATAAAATTGAATATTTGCAATTCTCTAAGCAATAGAGGTAGCAATTAAAATTAAAAAGGTAATTAGTAGCATTAATGAAGAGTTTATTTCAAAGGAGTTTATTATTCAATTTATTGGTAATGGCATTTACAGCCGCTGCTTTGGTAATGGTGCTTTTGTTTAGCCTTAATACTATTACCAAACATGGTCAAGATGCTAAGGTGCCAGAATTAATGGGTAAAAAACTTGGTGAAGCCATGAAGCAATTAGATGGTTTTGAAGTAAAAATAGATAGCATTTACCTGCCTTACAAAGACCCGATGGAAATTGTAGCGCAAGACCCTAAGGGTGGCGATATGGTAAAAGTGGGTCGTATTATTTACTTAACTGTAAATAAGCAAACACCACCAATGATTAGCATGCCTGCATTAGTAAATATGAGTTTTAGAAACGCGGTACTTACCCTACAAAGTTATCGTTTGATAATGGGTGATACCATTTTTAAGCCAGATATTGCAGCAGGTGCGGTACTTGGGCAATTATTTAATGGCAGACCAATCAACCCTGGTACCCAAATACCTGTAGGTAGTAGAGTAGACTTGGTAGTAGGTGCTGGATTGAGTGATAGCATTATGCCAGTGCCAGATTTGATAGGTAAATCCTATGTAGAAGTACGCAGCTTGCTGGATGCTTCTGGTATTTTGTATAATGTAGTTTGGGATGGCGAAATATCTGATACCAATACTGCTATTATTTACAATCAGCAGCCGGAATCTAAAAACGAATTAGATTTTATTAATAATATTCCTCCTGGCGATATGATAGACATCCGCATTATGCAAAAACCTAGTGCAGAATTGTTGCGCATGAATCAAGCAGGAAGTAGAAAATTTTTAGACCCAAATGATACTAATGCCGTAATTACTTATGGCCCTGCTACCAACGAATTGCCTATAGCTATTGAGGGTACGGATGCACAAGGTAACTCGGTTACTAAAACTACTATTAAGCCTAAAAAAAAGAAAATAACTACTACGCAAGAGCAAGTAAATGATATTATCAATACAGATTATAATGCACCTGATACAAAACCAGATGCACCTGATACAAAACCAGATGATAGATTTGTAGGACCAAAACCACCTACTGCAGATAATAAAATAGATAAAAACAAAACCAATTTACCTGCAGATAAAAATAAAAATACCAAACCAGCGTTAGGTAAAGATGGCAAACCTATCAAAGACCCTAAAGCATTAGCTGCAGAAAAAGCTAAACAAGAAGCTGCCAAAAAGAAAAAAGACAACCCTGTAAAAAATAAAAATAATAACGATTTTTCAGACGAATTTAAGTGATAAAATATCTTCCAATAATAATTTTGTTGTGCCTTGGTACCAGCCAATTGTCTGCACAAGAAATTCTAACTAGCCTTACTACCAACGAGGCTATTCAGCATAACCCACAAGCTTCTTTTTCTAAAAAAACAAGAAGCCTAAGTCTACCATTTATAGACGATTTTAGCTATAAGGGCCCATACCCTGATGGTACTAAATGGATGGATAATAAAGTATTTATTAATAATACTTTTGGTGTGGATATGCCTACTCAAGGAGTGGCCACATTTGATGCATTAAATGAATTTGGTTTAAGTTATCATCCTACTACTAATGTGTCTGTGTTCAAAGCAGATTCTTTAACATCGCAAAAAATTACGATGGGCAGTTATAGCGCTGCAGATAGTGTGTATATGAGTTTTTATATTCAACCACAAGGCAATGGATTTATGCCAGAGTTGTTGGATAGTATGAAACTATTATTTTTAGACGCTAATGGCAATTGGCAGCAAGTATGGGGCAGAGGTGGCATACCCTTGCAAAACTTTAGCCATATTATGTTGCGCATAGATAGTAGTATTTATTTTCATAACGATTTTCAGTTTCGCTTTATTAACCTTGCTAGCCCTAACACTAATGATGATGTATGGAATTTGGATTATGTAAAAATAGCTGCTAATAGAACCCGCCTAGATACAGTACTAAATGATATAGCATTTGCAAAGGCACCAAGTTTTTTATTGGCAGAATATACAAGCATGCCTTACAGACATTTCATTAATAATACAACGACAGAACTAGCTGCTAATTTTAATAATACTGTACAAAATAATTATAAGGTAACGCAAACTGTAGGAGTAAATTTATTGGCTTCAGAATTAAATACCAATACTACTTTACAAACAGATATTGTAAATCTCAATGTGCCTTGGGGTTTACCTGCAGATGCGGTGTATAATAGTTATGCTATTAGCTACAATCCACCTAATCCTAATGATAATGTAACCATACAGCACAAGTATTTTTATAATAAATTAAATGCATCAGAAAATACCAAGAATGATACAATTGTGCAGAAAAATGTATTTGCCAATTACTTTGCGTATGACGATGGCAGCAACGAAAAAGCGTATTATTTACTAGGTATGCCAAATGCACCTGCAAGCACAGCAGTAGCTTTTCATTTAAATCAGGCAGATACTATCAGAGGTTTGGCTATTCGATTTGCTAACCAAGTACCAAGCGGAGAAGGGAAATTATTTACTATTAATTTATACCAAAGCCTTGGTGCTACTACACAAGACCAAAAAGAAATTCATCACCAAGATTTTTATAAAGTGCGATACACTGGCGATTTAGAAAGTTTTACTACTTACAAATTTGATAGTGCAATTGCTTTAGCAGCAGGCACTTATTACATAGGCACTACACAAGCACCCAACAGTGGCGCAGATAGTATTTACTTTGGGTTTGATGCCAATACTGCAGCCAATGCCAACCATTTCTTTTATAACGTAGATGGCTATTGGACACCTAGTTTGGTAAGTGGTACAACAATGCTTAGACCAATTGTAGGTAGCAATTTTACGCCTACTAGTATACAGACAACTACATTGCAACCTGCAGTGCAGGTTTATCCTAATCCTTGCAACAATCATTTGCGGTTGCAAAATAATTGTAATGCTACAAACTATTGCATTTTGGATGTAGCAGGCAATACGATGCAATGTAATCCAATTAATAATCAAAAAATAGATGTACAAACCTTACCATCAGGGCAATACTTTTTGCAATTGTACAATAACCAAGATAATACACTACAACATACTTCTTTTATTAAACAATGAGAACAATAACAGTACAAGAATTAAAATCTAAAATAGATAGCGGCGAGGCATTTCATTTTTTGGATGTGCGAGAACCTGGGGAATACCAACAAGCTAATTTGGGCGCACACTTATTGCCACTTGGGCAAATAGCTAATGCGCAAATAGATGATATTGAAGATTGGAAGAATAATGAAGTAATTATTCATTGCCGCAGCGGTATGCGCAGTGGCCAAGCATGTATGATATTAGAAAGCATGGGCTTTACCAATGTAGTAAATGTAATGGGTGGCATATTGGCTTGGAGTGCAGAGTTTGGGGTATAAAATAGGAAAACTCTTTTTTCTAAATCTACTATCAACATACTTTATATTTTTCTAATACTATTCTTGTTGGTATTCGTGTAACTTTGTTTTTTAAAATTCAGCAAGCAAATGATAGGGTTCGATTTTGTGAAATATACTGCCAATAAAGAGGATAGCAGTTACAAGCAATTGTTGGACATGTTTATGGAATTACTGCATTACACAAATGGTGATGCGAGTGAAGCCTTAAATTGGTTAACACAATTAGATAATAAAATGAAATTTACAACACCAGAATATGGTATTGGAGATTTTATAGAAGATTTAAAAAACAATGGCATACTAAACGAAAACAATGCAACTGGCCAAAT
Source organism: uncultured bacterium (assembly GCA_903921675.1). Classification (GTDB taxonomy): domain Bacteria; phylum Bacteroidota; class Bacteroidia; order Chitinophagales; family Chitinophagaceae; genus CAIXQW01. Next base: position 17,630 of record CAIXQW010000200.1, read on the forward strand.
AAAACTATCTAGCAAGGGTGAGCAAACTATTCGTAAAAGAAGTTTGGATGAAATATTTGGTAAGTTGAAAAAAACGAAACTTGGCAATCATCGGATTAATAAAAGTGGAAAAGGCGATGAAAAAAATTCGGAAACAAAACCCTATTATTTTGGTGATGGACTAGAGTCGATAGCACTTACAGATAGTTTAAGAAATGCGCAAATTAATCATGGAGTAGATCAATTTTATTTATCGGAAAACGATTTGGAAATTCATGAAACAGATACTAAATCGCAGAATAGCACAGTGCTAATGATAGATATAAGCCACAGTATGATACTATATGGCGAAGATAGAATTACACCCGCCAAAAAAGTGGCAATGGCTTTAAGCGAGTTGATAAAAACAAAATATCCAAAAGACACTTTAGATATAATTGTATTTGGGAATGATGCCTGGCAAATACAAATTAAAGATTTACCGTATTTAGAAGTAGGGCCATATCATACCAATACAATAGCCGGACTAGAATTGGCTATGGAATTGTTGCGCAAAAGAAAAAATTCTAATAAGCAAATATTTATGATTACAGATGGAAAACCTACTTGCATGAAAGTAGGAAACCAGTATTATAAAAATAGTTTTGGTATAGATAGAAAAATATTAAATAAAACCCTAACATTAGCATCGCAATTGCGTAAACTAAAAATAGCTACTGTAACATTTATGATAGCGCAAGATCCGTATTTGCAAGAATTTGTAAAAGATTTTACAGCCGCTGCCAATGGTAAAGCATTTTACAGCAGCCTAGATGGTTTGGGTGAATATATTTTTGAAGATTATGAAAATAATAAACGAAAAACAACAAGATAAAATAAATAAAACCAATGCAATCTACACAACCAAACATACAAACATTAGGCCAGCTAAAAGCTGCAGGATATAAACATCAAACCGTAAAAGAAGAATTAAGAGCCAATTTAATTACCTGTTTGCAAAACAAAGAAAACCCATTTGAAGGTATTTTTGGATACGATGATACAGTAATACCTGATATAGAAAAAGCAATACTTAGCAAACATAATATTTTGCTATTAGGCCTTAGAGGCCAAGCCAAAACAAAAATTGCAAGGCAGCTAACTAACTTAATGAATGAATGGGTTCCATTGGTAGAAGGTACAGAAATAAACGATGATCCATTTTTGCCTATTACTACTAGCGCCAAAGATAAAATAGCATTGATGGGTGATGACACCCCTATTATTTGGATGCACCAATCAGAGCGCTACAACGAAAAATTAGCCACACCAGATGTAAGCGTAGCAGATTTGATTGGCGACTTAGACCCTATTAAAGCAGCTAATTTAAAACTGAGTTTAAGCGATGAAAAAGTAATACACTATGGTATCATACCAAGGAGTAACAAAGCTATTTTTGTAATTAATGAATTGCCAGATTTGCAAGCCAGAATTCAGGTTTCTTTATTTAATATTTTGCAAGAAGGCGATATTCAAATACGTGGTTACAAATTGCGATTGCCCTTAGATATCTTATTTATTTTTACTGCCAATCCAGAAGACTATACCAATAGAGGAAGCATTGTTACGCCATTAAAAGATAGAATAGAAAGCCAAATACTTACACATTACCCAAATAATATTGAAATAAGTGCAGCCATTACCAAGCAAGAAAGTAATTTAAGCATTGCACAAAAAGAAAATGTGGTAGTGCTAGATTTGGTGCAAACCATGATAGAAGAAATAGCAATGGCTGCAAGAAAAAGTGAATTTGTAGATCAGAAAAGTGGTGTAAGTGCTAGGCTTACCATAGCAGCCAACGAGTTGCTATATGCCTCTGCAGAACGCAGAAGTTTGGTAAATAATGAAAAAAATACTTATGCAAGAATTAGTGATGTGTATGGCATTATTCCTGCTATTACTGGCAAGGTAGAATTGGTGTATGAAGGAGAACAAGAAGGTCCATATCAAGTAGCCATCCATTTAATTGGCAAGGCTATCCGGCAGTTGTTTACTAATTATTTTCCAAATCCATCAGACTATAAACGAAGTAAAGTAAAAAAGGAAGACCCTTATAAAAGTATTGTCAATTGGTTTGGGCAAAATAATAACACGCTACATATAGGCAATCATATAACCGATGAAGAATATATGGCGCAACTGCACAAAGTAGATGGGCTTTATTATTTGGTAAATACTTGGCTGAAATGCGATTCTGAAAAAGAGCAATTGCTTTGGATGGAATTTGTATTGCATGGGCTTGCAGAATTTAGTTTGATAAGCAAACGCGTATTGCAAACCAATAGCACTTTCAGCGATATTTTAAGCAGTATGATGGATATGAATTTAAGTGATGAAGATGATTATGAATAGAAGATAGGCTAGGATAAATATTTACTTATTCCACAACTAATTTCACCATTGCTTCATTTACTTTTACATAGTAAATTCCTTTGGTTAAATGGCTAATATCTATGCTATTATTTGCATTAATAATTTTTGAATTGTAAATACATTGCCCAAATACATTTATTATTTTGCAATGGTAGGCTTGATTGAAATTAAAATTATCAATATCTATTTTAATAAAATTTGTTGCAGGATTTGGAGCAATTTTTATTTGCGTAGTTGTATAATTAGCAATAGCTAAATTTTTTACTTGCCTACATGCCGATGTATCTGCACAAGTACCATTGCTTACAATAGCTGCATAATTGCCATTAGCTGTAGCAGTATAACTTTGACCTGTGGCACCACTTATAATTTGATTGGTGGCACAATTGTACCACTGATAGCTTAGCCCATTGCCATTGGCTGTAAGTATATTACCATTTTGTAAGATGCTAGTATCTATAGGTGTAATAGTTAATTGCAATGTTACTACGCTATCGCATCCTGCTGCATTGATTAAGGTGTGGGTGTATGTTCCTGAGGTAGTATAGTTGGTATTGTTGTACCAATAATTATTGCAAGCGTTTACTGTAATACTACTAGTTGTAGCATCGTTTCTTTTAATAATAATTTTTACAAAACTATCACAGCAGTTGGCTGTGGCAAACTGCATAACAAATGTAGTATCAAAAGTATAGTAATGGTTATACAACAATAATGCACTATCACAAATAGAATATTTTGCATCTATTACAGGTATACCACAATCTGTAAAGCCTGCAACAAATGCATTGGTAAGTTGGCTAGAATCTGGAACATATACGCATGTACTAGGGTCAAAATCTGTGGGACCACTTTTGTAACCTGTTAAATAAATTTTGTTGTCAGAGTCTAATGAAATAGAATTAGGATAATATTGATAATTCAAAGTTCCTTCTAATGTCATCATGTATCGAAAATTACTATTTGGCGAGTAGGATGCTACAAATGAATGAGTTACCCCATTACCACTCAAAGGGTAAAAATTATAATTGTAGATAACATTAGATGGGTCAAAGTCTATTGCACCGCCATTTGTATAACCTAATAGAACCACATTGTTGCCTGTATCTATTTTAATATCTCTTACAAAGCAAGAAGTAATATAGTTTTTTAAATTAAATGCCCACTGATAATTACCATTACTATCTAACTTTAACAAATATGCATCATCTAATGCTGGGTACAATAATTGTAAGCCAATGTTAGGGTCAAAGTCGGCAATGGTATCAAAATGCCCACCAATATACACATTACTTTGATGGTCAATAGCACAGTCGAATACTGTACTAAAATTACTTTGGGCAAATTGTTTTGCCCAAAGTAAATTTCCATTGCTATTATATTTTGCTGCAAAACTAGTGCGTGTATTAGCACCACTTGTTAAATAAAAGGTACTTGCACCTGGGTCAAAATCGGTACTATCAAATAGATACCCACTAATTACTAGATTTTGGTTTTTATCTGTTTCTGATGAGGAAATTCCTAAAATATTACTAGTAACTAATTGTTTCACCCATTGAAAGTTGCCATTACTATCAAGTTTTAAAATAAAGCAATCCTTATCAAAAGTAGATACCAATTGAGTTATACCAATTCCAGGGTCAAAGTCTACAGTATCTTTAAAGTTAGAGCATAAAAATATATTGTTATTTGAATCTAATGACATTATAGAATTTCCACCTATATTAGAAAAATTATTTTGAATTTTTTTAGCCCAAATAAAGCTACCATTACTATCCAATTTTAAAATAAAATGGCTCCACTTTATATTATCAGATACTAAATTGTAAATACCAAAATTAGGGTCAAAATCTACTGTGCCTTTAAAAGTGCCATGCAAATAAATATTTTCATTTTTATCTAATTCAAAATTTACAGACAAATATGCTCCATTTGTTTGAATTGGTTTTGCCCACAAAAAGTTATGGTTACTGTCATGTTTTAAAATATAGGTGGTTGAAGAGTTACTACTTAAATTAAAGACAGATGAACTATGATCAAAATCTGTAGTGCCGTAAAATGACCCAATAGCATATACATTGAAATTTTTGTTTATTATTTTTTTTCCTGCACAACTTCCATTACTAAAGGTTACATTAGCAAAATCTAAAGTTTGAGAAAAACTATTGAAATTAAATAATAGTATAAAAATAAGTAAAAAAGAATTACATTTTGAATTATTGAACACTAATAAGTAATTCATCATTAGTAGTATTTTGATTAATTTGTGTAAACGTAATTGTATATCCACCTCCAGAAATAGTTACAGAACCAAAATTACATAAATCAAAATTAGTAGGAGGAATAACACCTTGTAATTCAACTACTCCAGCGTTTTCGTCCCATGTAGCACCTACTAAACAATAACCTTGCGAAATAGTTGAATTTGCTGGAACAATTACAGCAGGTAAAACTGGGCAAATGGGGGTACAACTCATTCCTATAGGAACAGTATTTCTATCAGATACTATAAAATTAAGATTGGTAAGATTTCTTACATACACCACTCCAGTTTGTGCAGATGTTTTATAAGAATTTATCATCATACCCGATAAGAACACTCCTAAAAAGACTAACCTTTTAGCTAATTTGTTGCTTGTTGTTTGTTGTTTGTTGTTTGTTGTTTTCATAATTGATAAATTTTAGAATATAAAGTTAGAAGCAAATAATTTTAAATGCAATAAAAATGCGGTGAATTTTTGTTAAGGCTAAATATTACTCCACTATCAATTTTACCATTGCCTCATTTACTTTTACATAATAAATTCCTTTTGCAAAATGGCTTACATCTATGCTATTATTTGCATTTTTGATAATGGAAGCGTAAACACATTCTCCTAATACATTAATTATTTTGCAACTATATTGTTGATTTAAATTGAAATTATCAATATCTATTTTAATAAAATTTGTTGCAGGGTTTGGAGCTATTTTTATTTGCGTAGTTGTATAATTAGCAATAGCTAAATTTTTAACTTGCCTACATGCCGATGTATCTGCACAAGCACCATTGCTTACAATAGCTGCATAATTGCCATTGGCTGTAGCAGTATAACTTTGGGCTGTAGCACCACTTATAATTTGATTGGTGGTGCAATTATACCACTGATAGCTAAGCCCATTGCCATTAGCAGAAAGTATATTTCCATTTTGTGAAATGCTAGTATCTATTGGTAAAATAGTTAATTGCAATGTTACTAAGCTATCGCATACTGCTGCATTGATTAAGTTGTGGGTGTATGTACCTGATGTAGTATAGGTGGTATTGTTGTACCAATAATTATTGCAAGATGTAACAGAATAATTGCAGAACGATTTTGCTTTTTTTGTAAGTGTAAATTTTACAATACTATCGCAACAGTTGGCAGTAGGAAATTGTAAAATAAAAGTTGAATCATTGTAATAAGTAAAATTATTTAAAATAATGCTGTCGCAAAAATTTTCATTTTCTGGTTCTACATTTGTGTTGCATATTTTTAATCCAATAATAAATGTATTATCTACATATCCAGAATCTGGAATTACTACGCAACTACTAGGGTCCATATCTGCATACCCATTTTTATAGCCAGTTACATATATCTCATTGTACTTATCCAAAGCGATGGAATGAGGGTAATTAAGTGCATTTACAGTGCCACTTATTGGAAGCATATATTTAAAATTGCCAAGGCTACTGTAACTTACAATAAAACTATGTGTAATACTTCCTCCAACCAAAGGGAAAAAATTATAACTATATATTTGATTGCTAGGATCAAAATCTATAACACCACCAGTAGTAACACCCAGCAATACAGCATTGTTACCTGTATCTATTTCAATTTCTCGAAATCTACTTGATGCAAAAATATTATACAAATTAAATACCCATTGAAAATTTCCTGCACTATCTAATTTTAATAAATAAGCATCAGAGAAACCTGGTGTTACTAAATGAATACCTATGCCTGGATCAAAATCTGCTATTGTATCAAAACCTCCAGTAACATATATACTATTTTGCTTGTCTATTTTGCAATTCCAAGATACAGCAAAAGTACTTTCCCCAAATTTTTTTGCAAAAATATAATTGCCAAATCTATCAAATTTTATTACTAAACTAGCTCTGTAATTTGGGCTAATGATATAGTTGTTAAAACCTGGATTACAATTAACACTATCATCAAACATTGCAGATAAAACAATATTTTGATTGCTATCAATATCAGCACCAGTTATTTTTACATATTTATTGGCATCTATTCTATTAACCCAAATAAAATTTCCTGCACTATCTAATTTTAATATAAAGGCATCTTTATCTTTTCTAGAAATTAAATTGTTTACTCCAACTCCAGGGTCAAAATCTACAGTGTCTTTAAAAGTACCTGTAAAATAAATATTATTGTATTTGTCTACACTTAAGGTAGGAGTATTTACATATTTATTGTTAGGTATTTGAATAGCCCAAATAAAGTTGCCATTGCTATCTAATTTTACAATAAAATAATCCTTTTGTAAAGTGTCTGCAGTTAAATTATAAACTCCACCTCCTGGATCGAAATCTGCTGTACCTCTAAAAGTTCCATACGCAAATACATTATGTTGATAATCTGTTTTTATTTGCATATCACTGCTTGGCGTAAGCGGGTTTAATTGTAACTGCTTTGCCCAAACAAAGTTGTTAGCATTATCTAGTTTCACAATTGCATTACTATTGCTTGTTGTGCCTAAATTATAAACTCCAGCATTAGGGTCAAAGTCTACTGTGCCAACAAACCAACTATTGAATAAAGTGTAACTCTCATTTTTTATTATTCTGCCACCTTCATTTATAGAATTAGAGGAAATGATTTTTACAAAATCCAAATTCTGCCCTAGTGCAATCATAGGAAAGCAAAGCAAAAAAAAGAATAAAAATCTAATGTTTATTTTAGAGAGCATATATCCAACCATCATTTGCAGAACCAATTGGTGAAAAATCTATTGTGTAACCTCCTCCAGTAATTGGTATTACTCCCCAATTACATAAATCATAATTGGTAGCAGGAATAGCACTTACAAGTTCTACTCCTCCAGCTATCCAATCCCAATTGCCCCATAATGTAAGATAACCAAAGGTTGCAACAGAATTTGCAGGAATAGTTACTGTAGATGTAATATATCCAATTGAAATGCAGTTAGGATCAGTTTGTTTTACTTCTAAGTTTAAAGCTAATGGTGTTCCATTTCTAACAAACAACGTATTTTGTGCAATTGCTTTATTGCTAAATAAAAAAAATCCCATCATTACAACTCCTAAAAAGACTAACCTTTTAGTTAATTTGTTGTTTGTTGTTTTCATAATTGATAAATTTTAGAATATAAAGTTAGAAGCAAATAATTTTAAATGTAATAAAATGCGGTGAATTATTGTTAAGGCTAATTTCAATAATAAAAAAACAGCCTAGGGACACAGGCTGTTTTTATTAGGGGATTGCGACTGCTAACTGAAGTCTATTACTATAGACGAAAAATACTATCTGCATTATTGGCGCTATTGTAAAAATAGGTACTGATGGCGCCATACCATGCTTCTATAATCATTAGCTTATCTATAAATTTAATTTTTTTTTAATTTTCAAATATCTGTTGGTCTTTACAACAATCTTGTACCTATTGATACGTTATCAAGTTTCACAATGTTGATGAAATAACAAAAAAAACTTACTTTTAACACAATCACATTTAAAAGCATGGCTAAAGTAACATTCAATAATAAAAATAATGAGTTTTATAACTCTTTAAAAGCCAAAGTAAATACCTATTTTCAAGAAAAAAAAATAGATAAAACAGGTGATTGGCGCCTATACCATAAAGCATGGGTGCTACTGATTGGGGCATTGGCACTTTACTTAGTTTTACTAAATGTAAGCATGCCGGCTTATCTTTCTTTGATACTGTGTGCTACCCTTGGTTTTGTAATGGCTAGCATTGGATTCAATGTAATGCATGATGCCTGCCATGGTAGTTTTAGTAAAAATGAAACTTTAAATACCATCATGGGCTATACTTTAAATATACTTGGTGGAAATTCTTACATTTGGAAACAAAAGCACAATATAATTCATCATACTTATACTAATGTAGATGGTATAGATGATGATATTGCGAAAAGCCCAGTTATTCGCCAATGCTACACACAAAAGTGGGTGCCAGCACATAAAGTGCAGCATTTGTATCTGCCTTTGATATATGCCATCACTTCTATTGCATGGGCATTTATTATGGATTTTCAAAAATATTTTAGCGGAAAAATTTACACAACAGAGCGCTGGAAAATGGATTGGAAAGAACATGCTATTTTTTGGGCAGGTAAAGTATATTTTGCAATTGTTTATATGGCTATTCCTGTTTATTGCGTCGGTTTTAGCAGTTGGTTGATAGGCTTTTTGGTGATGCATATTACCATGGGTTTTACATTAGCTATTGTTTTTCAATTAGCGCATGTAGTAGAAGGAGCTCATTTTGTAGAAGCGTATAATCATGATTTGCATGTAGAGGATTCTTGGGCAAAACATGAAGTAGTTACTACTGCTAATTTTGCACCAACTAATAAAATTATTAATTGGTATGTAGGTGGATTAAATTATCAGATAGAGCATCATTTATTTCCAAAAGTTTCGCATATACATTATCCTGCAATCAGCAAATTTGTAAAAGAATCTTGTGCAGAATATAATATTCCATACAACGAATTTCCTACCATGTGGAGTGCTGTAAAAAGCCATTTTAAAATGATGAAAGAGTTTGGACAAAATCAATTTCAGCCGGCCTAGGTAGTCTTCTTTTTGCAGTTTTCAGTATGCTAATTGCCTATTGTCCTTTTCTAAATTTCACACTACATTTGCACTCATGAATATTGGCTACGAAGCAAAACGCGTGTATCAAAACAGAACAGGTCTTGGTAATGCAGCGCGTAGTATAGTTCACAGCATGGACGCCAATTACCCTAATCATCAGTATCATTTATTTGCACCTCGTATTACTAATTTGTTTTCTATAGATGGCAATGCTAACATGCATGCTCATGCGCCAAATTTTTGGCTTGGTAATCAAATAAAAGCATGGTGGCGTAGTAAAGGAGTTGTAAAGCAATTAACGCAAAATGAAATAGATGTTTATATAGGCTTAGGTGCAGAACTTCCACTTGGACTTGCCTCAAAAAAAATAAAATCAATCGTAATGATTTACGATTTGATTTACGAAAGATATCCAAAGCAATATAATCCAATAGATGTATATACTTATCGAAAAAAAGCAAAATATGCATGTGCTACAGCAGATGCTATAGTTACCATTAGCCAACAAACCAAGCAAGATTTAATAGATTTTTATGAGGTACCTGCAGAAAAAATTACTGTAGTTTATTTAAGTTGCAATGAGCAATTTTACCAACAACATAGCCCTACAGAAATTGCTACTATTCAGCATAAATATAATTTGCCAGGGGCCTATTTTTTAAGTGTAGGAAGCATCATAGAGCGCAAAGGATTATCGAAAATTTGTGAAGCGATACATTTGCTAAAAAACAATACCATTCCATTAGTAGTAATTGGTAATGGAAAAAATGATTATGCAGATAGTATTGCTGCATTTATTACCAAATATAATTTACAAGATAAAATTATTTTTCTGAATCAAAAGCCAGAAGCACAAAACAAAAATTATAAGAATAGTATAGACTTTCCAGCTATTTACCAAGGTGCTACAGCCTTAATTTATCCATCGGTATTTGAAGGATTTGGATTGCCTGTGTTAGAAGGAATGGCTAGTGGATTGCCTGTTATTACTAGCAATTGTAGCTGTATGCCAGAGGTAGGTGGAGATGCTGTATTGTATGTAAACCCTTTAGATGCACAAAAAATTGCGGATGCTATGCAGCATGTAAGTACAGATCAGCATTTATGCAATGCACTAATTACGAAAGGCAGAATGCAAGCACAGCTATTTTCTGAACAACATTTAGCAAAGAGAATTATGCATGTGGTAGATGAAGTATGTAAATAATTGATTGGATTAAAGTACATGTACTAGTAAAAAGTTACAGAGTTTATATCTTTTGTACTACTAAAAAAATTTATTTTACATCCTAAACTAAAACTTGTGAAAGAAGAATTAAAAAATATTTCTTCGCTTTCTTAATACTATAGGAGCAATATCCTTAGGATTTTTAGTAGCTTATTATCGTGTTGCATTTATTATTAAAAGAACCCTATTGCCAAGCGAATTACTTCTAAATATTGGGCTTCCTACAATTGCAATATAAACAAAGGTGCAGCAATGCCTCACTCGCAAACAAACCTTGCAACAATTATAGAACTTAGTAAAAGAAAATACAACATAACAAGTTTCTTCATAAGGTAAATCAACATCAGAAACAGCCTGCCTCAAATGCAACTTTGGAGAGAGTTAGGTTTTCCAATCCCGATACCATGGTTACACTCAGTAAGATTTCTATTTTATTGCCATCCTTAAGATGTTTGTAGAGGACTACATTGGGTTGCATACCCTGTGATTAAGAGGATGCAATAATTGTGTTGGGATAAAAAAAGCTAGAAATTTCTTTCTAGCTTTTCAGTGCGCCTGGAGGGACTCGAACCCCCATGCCTCTCGGCGCCAGATCCTAAGTCTGGTATGTCTACCAATTTCACCACAGGCGCGTGATTATGTATACTTCCAATACGATAGCATTTTTTATTGGAAGGCAAAAGTAAAATAAAATTCCCTTATACCAAAACTTTTATGCCTAAACCTTTGAACGGCCCTAAACTTATGCAGCCATTCTTATACTTTAATCCCCTTGCTAATTCTGTAGTATGCAGCAATGGCCCATCTGCATCTAAGTAATCCAGCTGTGGTAAAAATTGTGCTATGGCTGCTGTACCTATCATGCTTTCATTCATACAGCCCATCATTACTTTTTTGTTTTTACTTTTAGCTGCTTCTATCATGCGTAAGGCAGGAGTTAGGCCACTGCATTTTGTCAATTTAATATTAATGCCATGAAACACTTCGCAACATCTTTCCACATCACTTTCTACCACACAGCTTTCATCTGCTATCAATGGCAAATTACTTTCTTTGTACAATACTGCCATGTCTTCCCAGGCATCTTTTGCCAAAGGCTGCTCTATCAGCTCAACATTTAGTTTTTTAAGTTCTGGAATAATTTGTAATGCCTCTTTCAAAGTCCAACCAGCATTGGCATCTATGCGTATTATGCTGTCTGTGTGTGCACGCAAAGCTTGAATGATGTCTATGTCTTTTGGTGTGCCCAATTTTACTTTATAAATAGGCCAAGGATTTTCTTGCATTTTTTTTACCATTTCATCTACTTCATCTATACCAATGGTGTAGTCTGTTTGCACAGAATTGTTCCAAGGTGTGCTCCACAATTCATGAATTTGTTTGTTGCGCAGCTTGGCAAATAAATCCCAAGCAGCCATATCTAATGCGCAAACTAAAAAATGATCTTCCGGAAATAAATGATGCAAAAAATGCCAAAATCTATCGGGATGCATTAGGCTATAATTCTCTATTACTTTTCTACCAGATTCTAATTTTTGAATCATAGCATCTAATGTAACGCCGTAATAAACTATTTCGGTTGCCTCTCCATAGCCATACACATCCCTAAAACCAAGTTTTACTACCAAAGTAGGTTGGGTGGTTTTTAAACCATGAGCAGTGCGAAATGGATATGTAAAAGGCAAGTCATGTTTGGAATACGATAAGCTAAGCATTTGGTAAAGATAGGTGAATACTAATTAGCAATGATACAATACGGTTTTCCTTACATCTATCATTCTCTCTATTTTTTTACACAAATATCACAATTGTAATTGTACTTGTATTTTCAAATGGTTTACTTTTACTTTTTAAAAAAATTAAATTAATAGAAAGAATGAAAAGAGTAATATTTTCTATAGCAGCAGTAGGCATCATTGCAAATGCTAATGCACAAAGCTTAAATAAAGTAAAAGATGCATTAGAAGAAAAAAATTTGATAGTTGCCAAGCAAGAAATAGATGGGTTGATGGCTAAGCCAGAATACACAGCCAAGCCTGATGTATGGTTTTGGAAAGGAATGGTAGAAAGCGAATTATCTAAAGACGATAAAACAAAAGCTAGTTGTGCAGATTGCAAATTGGAAGCTGTGCAATCTTTTAAAAAATATTTAGATTTAGATAAGAAAGGCGTATTAATGGTTACGCGTTTCGGAGCGCCAATGTATGAATTATACAATGGTTTTTTAGAAGAAGGCAACAAAGCCTATACTGCAGAAAATGTAGCATTGGCTTATGATCAATTTAATAAGGCATTGGAGCTACACGACTATATTGGTACAGTAAAATTATTAGAAAGAGAAGGAATAAATTTTGCAGCTATGGATACAATGCTTATATCCAATGTAGCCATTTGTGCTATGAATAGTAGTAAAAATTTAGAAGCCATTGCATTGTATAGCAAACTGATAGATAACAAAGCAGCTACAGAAAATATGGCTAATAATTGCGGTGTACTAGTATCTAATACGTTTATTAGCAATAAGAAAAAAGAAGCACAAGATTTTAATAATAAATGCAAAAACTATTTTGCAAATAACGAAACTTTTTACGAAACAGAAATGCAAATGATGGAAGATGCAGATAGGAAAGTAGTAATGGCAAAATACGATGAGGCTATTAAAGCAAAACCAAATGCATACAGAATACATTTTAACTATTTAGCAGAAATGTTTAATTATATACATGCAGGCAAGCCATTGAGTGCAGATGAGAAATTAGCTATGCAAACGCGTTTTGATGCTTTGGCACAAGCTACCAACGCCATCAATCATACTGCAGATGTAGATGCTTTACTTTGTAAGAATTATTACAATGTAGCATTAGATTATAATGAGCAGTCTTTAAAAATAAAAGGCACAGATAAAGAGTCTATTAAACAAAAAGAAGCATTAACAGCAAAGCAAAATGGCTATGTAGAAAAATGTATTCAAGCAGGCTTATCTGCAGAAAAATTATTTACAGCATCGCCTACTATGGCAGAGGCAGATAAAGAAAATTATAAAAGTATTTTGCCAGTATTAAAAAGCATATTTGCATTTAAAAACGACGCTGCAAAAGCCGCAGCATACAAAAAGAAAGAAGAAGAATTTAAATAGCAGAAACTATTCAGATTTTTCGAACCAACTGCTGTACATCACATAATTATTGGCTATTCTATTAATTTCACCAGCTATTAATTCCTGGCTAATATCCTTTACTTTTTTTGCAGGCACTCCGGCATAGATGCAGCCGCTTTCTACTTTCGTATTTTCTAGCACCACCGCACCCGCTGCTATAATGGTATTGCTACCTATATGGCAATTATCCATTATAATAGCACCCATACCTATCAGCACATTATCTTCTACAGTGCACCCATGCACCAATGCATTGTGCCCTATACTAACATTATTGCCTAATACTAATTTTGTTTTTTCGTAAGTGCAATGCAGCACTGCGCCATCTTGTACATTTACTTTATTGCCCATTCGTATACTATTTACATCGCCACGAATCACAGCATTGAACCACACACTGCATTCCTCACCCATCACTACATCGCCTACGATTGTAGCGTTTGGTGCTATAAAGCAATTGTTTGGTATTGCAGGACTAATTCCTTTTACTGGTAATATTGTTGCCATCTTATTATATTGTTGAGTTGATTTATTGCCTGTCCCGAGCCTGCCTCAGGATTGTTTATAGTTTTAGTTTTCACTATATGTCTACCATCTTACGTCTTACATCTTATGTCTTGCATCTCACTTCTTCATCGGCACATGCGGTATATCGTCTTCCAAAAATTCTTCGCCACAAGTTGCAAATCCTAACTCATTATAAAATTTCTCTAAATATTTTTGTGCTCCTATTTTGATTGTGCCTCCAAATGTTGCATCGCAAAAGGCTATTGCTTCTTGCATTAATTCCTTGCCATAATTATGCATTCTATGTTCTTTTTTTATCAACACTCTGCCAATGCTACAATACGCTTCATAAGAAATACCTTTGGGTATTAGCCTTGCATAGCCAATTAATTCATCTGCATTCATTACTAGTAAATGATAAGATACTAAATCTTTATCGTCAATATCTTGGTAATAGCAAGTTTGTTCTAATATAAATACCTCGTTGCGTATCTGTAAAATGCGATACACTTCTATTGGTGTTAATTCCGAAAAATGTTTGATAATATATTGTGGCAAGTAATATTTTTTAGGATGTAAAAGTAATAAGTATTTTTAAAACGGATTGTTAGAAAAATAATCTTCTCTTTTCAACACCATTTTATATGCTTTCCATTTGCTGCCGCATACTTCCCTAATTTTAAAATCTGTGGGCACTTCTACAAAACCAATTTGTTTATAGCATTTTATAGCACCAATATTCCAATCAAACACATATAATTCAGCGCTTTGTATGTTCATGTTTTCAAAAATAATTTGCAGCATTTCTTTTACTATGTGCTTGCCTAAGCCTAAATTTCTAAATTTGCATTCACCTATCAAAATATGGTTGAGCATAGCACTGCTTTCATTCAAATCGGTTATTGCACAATGCCCAATTACTTCTTGCTGGTAACACACCTTATAAGGTGTTCTAGCTTTTACCGCTATGTATTCTTGCAACTGTGTTTTTGTAATAGGATATTGTAGGCTTGGTCCTGCAAACTGCATCAAATCTTCTGCATTGCCTACCCATTGGATAAGTCTTTCAAAATCGTCTTGGGTAAATGGTAGTAAATGTAGCAATGGATTATTTTTGTTACAACAAATATAATCCATTGCATAAAATAAATCAACTCTTAGTCAGTTACTATTTTAATACCAGTTACTTTAAACTTGCCAATACTTTTAATACTTAAAAAGTGCAAGCCAGCATCCATATTGCTAATGTCTATGGTTAGCACATAATCGCCTAAATGATACGATTTTTCTACAGCCATTAGCAATTCGCCATGTGCCGTAAGCAAGCTAGCTTCTATAGATATATTTTGTTTGCACTGAAAAGAAAATAAAATTCTTTTAGCTACATCCGATTTAAAAAATGGCAATTTGCAGTTGAATCCCTTCTCGATAGGTTTTGGTTCCAATACTTCATTATCCATCAATTCGCTTTCCCAGCCAGTAAAATTAGAGTTGTATATATGCGTCATTTTTTGTTTGCTTACTATGCAAAATTAGGCAAATTTGCAAGTAGCCAATATTAAGAAAACATTACCTTTTTATTAAAATTTTAATTTTTCCTCTCCAAAGGCACTTAAATTATTCGTGCATTCGTGGCCAACCACATTATGGTAGTCAGAAATGTAATATTAATAAGTCATCTCTTATTTAGATTCTCATTAGTTCATTTTAAAAACACACCATATTCGTGCATTCGTGGCATATCATCCAAAACTTAATATTAAGGTAACATTGGAATTTCTTTTTTTACAAAACGGCTCCGCACCTTTGCAGCATTAAAAACCACTACATTAATGAAATCACTACAATTAAGCATTGCAATGCTATTAATTACTATTTCTACATTTTCACAAAACAGCAAAACAGAAGAGCCAAAAAAGAAACATTGGTACGAAACCTTTTCTATTAGAGGCTACTCTCAAATGCGCTATAACAGACTATTAGAAACAAACCCATTATTAAAAAATGACCAAGGCGATAGAAGTATTGGAGAGAATGGAGGCTTTATGATACGTAGGATGCGCTTGATTTTTAGTGGTAATGTAGGCGAGCATGTTTATATTTATTTTCAGCCAGACCTAGCTTCTAGCCTAAGTAGTTCTATCAATAATATCCATTTTGCCCAAATTAGAGATGCCTATTTTGATGTAGGGATAGATAAGAAAAATGAATTTAGAATCAGAATTGGACAAAGTAAAGTTCCTTTTGGGTTCGAAAATATGCAAAGCTCTCAAAACAGGTTGCCATTAGATAGAAATGATGCATTGAATAGTGCTGTTTCTAACGAAAGAGACTTAGGAGTTAATTTTTATTGGGCTCCAGATAATGTAAGAAAGCTGTATGCTGCATTAGTTGCTGATGGATTAAAGGGAAGTGGAGATTATGGTGTGTTTGGAATAGGTGCCTATAATGGGCAAACTGCTAATAAAAACGAAGCCAATAACACGCCGCATTTGGTTGCAAGATTGTCTTATCCAGTGCAAATAAAAAATCAAATAATAGAAGCATCTATACAAGGATATACTGGTAAAACAGTAGTGTTGGATACCAATAAAGGTGTAAAATATCTAAAAGACTTAAACTATAAAGACGATAGAATGGCTGCATCATTTATCTTATATCCAAAACCATTTGGTATACAAGCAGAGTATAATGTAGGTGTTGGGCCAGAGTTTAATAAGGTAACAGACAGTATCGAAAATCAAAGACTAAAAGGTGGTTATGCTACATTTAGTTACAAAACAAACATAGGCAAGCAAGTATTAATACCATTTTACCGTGTACAATATTACAAAGGAGGAAAGAAATTTGAAATAGATGCAAGAAGCTATAATATAACAGAAAATGAAATAGGTATAGAGTGGCAACCTAATAAAAACTTTGAATTGGTAGCAAATTATACACTAAGTGCTCGCAGATTCGAAGACTACAAAAAACAAAATAATATGCAAAAAGGAAATTTATTAAGACTACAAGCACAAGTAAATTTTTAATCTCACTATTATATTAATATTAAGTTTTTGCTTAATGGAAAACTAAACGAAAATTAAACTAATTTTAAATCTTTTTTAAAACAAAACACAACAAATATGGCACTAGGTAGTATCATGAATTTATTTGTTCCTAAGAACAAAGTATTTTTTACCTTATTCGAAAATCTTACAGAAACCACGCTAAAAATGAGTGACATTTTTGTAAATTGTATCAACGAAAAAGATTTGAGTAAAAGAAGCGATTTAATTAAGCAAATTGAAGATTTAGAACATGTAAATGACGAATTTACTCACCAAATATTTTTAGAATTAGGTAGAAACTTTATTACGCCACTAGACCGCGAAGATATTCACGAGTTAGCTGCTTCTATAGATGATATCAGCGATTACATCAATGGAGCTGCGCGCTTATTAAACACTTACAACATTACTGATGTGCCAAATAGCGCCTACGACCTTGCACAGTGCATCCACAGAGGTGTAAAAGAGTTGCAAGTAGCAGTTAGCGATTTGCGCAATCTTAAAAATGTTCGCCAAATTGCAGATTCTTGCATTAAAATTAATAGCATCGAAAATGAAGCAGATTATATTTTTGAAAAAGCAATGAGTGATTTGTTTGAAAATGAAAAAGACGTTGTAACCATCTTAAAGCTAAAAGATTTATACAACAATATGGAATTAAGTACAGACAAATGCGAAGATGCTGCCAATGTAATTGAAAGTATCATTGTAAAATATGCTTAAGGCTATTTGATAATTGGATGATGGAACAATTTGAGAATTACTTAATCAGCACATCATCAAATCACCACATCAGCAAATCATCACATCAGCACATCATCTAATCATCACATCATCAAATTAATATGACATTTTTAATTATCATCATAGCATTAGCCCTGATATTCGATTATATCAATGGGTTTCATGATGCCGCCAACTCTATAGCCACAGTAGTTAGTACCAAAGTATTAACTCCTTTTCAGGCAGTGTTGTGGGCAGCATTTTTTAATGTGGTTGCATATTTTATTTTTAAAGACCACGCTGTAGCCAATACCATTGGTAAAACAGTAAATAAAGAGTTTATTACACTACCAGTTATATTCAGTGGCTTAATTGCAGCTATTGGTTGGAATTTATTGACATGGTGGTATGGCATTCCTTCATCATCATCGCACACATTAATTGGTGGGTTTGCGGGTGCTGCTATTTGTGCAGCATTAATGAAAGATGGAAATTTGCATTTAGCACAAATTGTAGATAGCAGTAAAATTTGGAAAACAGTTGCATTCATATTTTTAGCACCATTAATTGGAATGGCTATCTCCATGTTTTTTACAGTTATAATGGTAAACCCTAATACTTGGATAAAGTGCGGTTTACTTGCACTTACAGGAGTTGGTTTATGGTTTTTGTTTCAAAATTTTCAAACAGAAAAAATTAATGAAAACGTAAGTAAATTTTATCGCATAGATAAAAATAGCAAAATAGTAAGCGACGAAAATATAAAACTAGCCGACGAAAAAGATCCGGTAAAAATAGAAGCTATTCAGAAAAAAATTAAAGAAGCACAAGAAAAAGTAGACAAAGCTAATACTGCTTTAGGTATCAGTAAACCATTTACTGCCGAATACGAAACAAAAGGCGCTGATTGGGTTGC
>CAIXQW010000201.1 GCA_903921675.1 uncultured bacterium
AAAAAGTAATGGCAACCATTCCTTTGGTGAAAGCTATAAAAGCCAAATATCCTGATGCAATTATTCATTATGTAAGCTCTGAAGAATTGCAAGATTATTTATCCAAATTTTCCGAGATAGAAAAAGTATTTTTTGTAAAAGGAGATATTACCCCTACCGTATTGACTTTATTAAAAGAAAAGTATACGGCTACTATAGATTTGCAATGGAATGCCAGAAGCAGATTCATTACTTCGCATCTTGGGCAGCAGTTTAATGCTATGCTTACAAAATACAGATATCCTCGTGGTTATTTTAAAAAAATATTTAGTAAAAAGTATTTTGATGTGCCAAATATTAGTGCTGCTTTTATCAATGCTACCAACAAACCCATTGGCAAAGGAAATAGTTTAAATTTATCCACAGCCATTTTGCAATGGTATTACCCAACCACTGCTGCCGATGAGCTAAAAAAAGAGGATATACCCACTAGTCATTCTGTGGGCTATTATTGCATAGATATTGCTGATTTAACAGCCCAGCAATCCAATATTGCAAAATTAATCCAAGCCATTCCATTTCCTGTAGTTTTATTAGGTTCGCAAAAAGATACTACTTTGGCTGCTGCCTTAAAAGAAATAGACCCAATTAAGGTTTACGTAGCTTGTGGCAAATATACCCAAGCAGAAGAGTTTAATATATTGAAAAACAGTAAGTTAAATATTTTATCTACCAATATTTATCGTGCTTTAGGTGCAGCAGCCCAAGTTTCTATGATAGATGCAGGAGCTGTAGAATTAGGCATTGCCGAACTAGAACCGTTTTGTTTGGGGCAAGTAAATGCTAATTACCGAAAATTATTATGGCAAAATAGTGGCGATATGATGATAGCCACTAAAAAAACTTTAAAAATTGGTCAATAACGCCTAATTTTTATTGCATTTTGTATAAATCTATAAAAAAGTTAAAATTCCCCCAACCATCTTTGCAAATCATCGTCTTAGTAAAAAGGTGAGGATAAATTTGAACAGCAATATTTTGGTTTTTGCTGAATCTTTTCCTAATTTTAAACACTTAAATAAAATTTTAGATATGAAACGTATCGTTGCACTACTTGCAGTTGTTTTCTTTACCCTAGGTGCTTTGCAAACCAAAGCATCGCATTTTGCTGCTGCCGAAATTTGGTATGAATATGTTAGCCCATTAACTTACAAAGTACATGTAGGATGTTATTTAGATTGTAACCCTTCAAATGCCAATTATTTCTTTAGCCAATTATGCTGGTGGAGTACTAGTGGATGCGGTACTAGTGGTACTGCAACCTTGGATACTACGGGTGTTGCAGCTATTGATCCATACCAAGATGATACCTTAAGCCAATTATGCCCTGGTGTGCCAAACTGGTGTCAGCAATCTACCTCTGCATATCCAGCATACAAATACAGGCATTTCATTAATATTGTAACTTTATCAAATGCTTGTACCGATTGGAACTTTGGAGTTTCTGATAATGCTAGAAATAGTGTAATAGGTAATGGCTTTGCCAATCAAACAATGAGTGTACATGCAGAGTTGAATAATATTGGTCGCCCTATAAATAGCTCTCCGCAGTTTACGGTAAAGCCTATTCCTTATGTTTGCCAAAATCAACAGCAGGTTTATCAAAATGGTCCTTATGATCCAGATTTAGATTCTGTATTTTTTGAATCTATTACTCCACAAGCTGGGGGGTGTCAATCTCCAACTAACTTAACCTTTAGTGGTACTAACAATGTTAATAGTCCTTTCCCCAGTACAGGTTTTTTAGTATACCCTCAAGCAGGCAATGCTAGCTTTACACCAACCACTATAGGCGTATATGTATTTGCATTTAGAGCTACAGATTATGATAAAATAACAGGTATAAAAGTTGGTAGTTCGCAGCGAGATGTACAAATTAATGTGCTGAGTTGTAATACACCACCTCCTATTACAGATTCTGTTACCAATATAGTGGGTGCATTAGACACAATAATTAATGGGCAGCACGAAATGACCGTTTGCCCTGGTACTACAATGAGTTTCGTTGCTTATGGACATTCTCCAATTATTACCAATAATTTATCTACCTATGCAGATTTATCTACCAATCAGTTTCCAAATTCTACACCAACTTATACAAGCACCAATACATTGCCTGGTGAGGTACAAGGTAATTTTAGTTGGACCCCTTCTGCTTTAGATTTTGGAAATCATACAGTAATCTTAACATTTATAGATAGTACTTGCTTGCCAGGGTTGCAACCAATTATATTAAAGAGTTATGCTACTGTAGTAATTAAAGTATTACCTGGCGTAAGTGCTGGTGGCCCTTACAATTATTGCCAAGGTGGTTTGCCTTTGCAATTGCAAGCTACTGGCCCACAAGGTATCACTACCTGGACATGGAGCATCATTCCTGGCCAAGCAGGTAATCCGCAAGCTAATTTTTCTGCAACAAATATTGCTAACCCTACCTCACTGCCATCTGCTACTGTAGATGTAATGGTAGAAGGTTTGCCAGTGGTTACAGGATGCCCAAATAAAGATACTGTTACTTTAAATGTATTTACTCCTTTGGTGGTAAATGCAGGTCCAGATATTTTACCATGTGCTAATGATCAAGTTACTATTAATGCCACCACTAATAGAGCTCCAGGTACTACCACACAAACTTGGACTCCATCTACTTATCTATCAAATGCAACTATTTTAACGCCTAACGCTGTGCCTTTAGGTAGCATGCAATATATTTTAAATGTAAGCGATGCAAATGGTTGTAAAGGAAGAGATACAATGGAAATTCAAGTACAAGGAATAAGACCAATTATTTCTGCATATCCAGAAAGAGATACAGTTTGTATTGGCGAGCAAGTGCATCTTTATGCTAATGCATCTCCTCAGCCATGTGGTATTACTGCTACTGCTTCTAACGTACCTGCGGTAAATAAAATAATTGGTACAGGTAACATGGTTAATAGTTTCTTTAGTCCTTTCTATAGAGATGGTTTTAGTGGTTACCGTGCGCAATACTTAATTCGTGCAGACGAATTAATAGCAGCAGGCATGAGCCCAGGTAATATTAAAGGAATGACATTAAATGTGCAAAGCGCACCATCTAATGGTCCAACTGCAGATAGTTTATTAGGTTTAAAAATCAAATTAGGTTGTACACCACTTACAAGTTTAAGCACCACTACAGGATTTATTCCAGGCTTAAGTAATGTATTTACAGCTAACAAATTTGCACCAGTATTGGGCAGTAATGTCATCAACTTCCCAATTAGTACAGAGTATTTCTGGGATGGAAAAAGCAATTTGGTTGTAGAGTTTTGTTATAACCTTCCTCAATTTTCTGGAGGAAATCCTGCACCAGTTTTTTCTACTATTACTTCTTATAATTCTTCTTTAGTAGATCAAGATTACAATACCGCTGGTTGTCAGTTATCTGGAACTACTGCAAGTTTCTATGCTGCAGAAAGTAGCCTAAGACCAAACTTTAAATTCCTTTTTGCTAAAACAAATACATTTGCTTACAAATGGGCTCCATTTGGTGCTGTAAATAATGATACTTTAGAAAATCCAATTGTAAACGCTAATTTTATTCAAGGACAAACAACCTTTACCGTAACTGTAATAAGTGGCGCACAAGGGCAATGTAATGGTACAGATAATGTAACAGTTTATGTTGATAATAGTGGCGGCGTTGACCCTGCAGCTACACCAGCACATATTTGCGAACCAGGTTTGGTAACATTAAATGCTACACCTACAGTGGGTACACAAGCACCAGTTTATAATTGCGGCGAAGAGAATTTTATTACCAATGGCGCACCTACCAACTTTAATGTAGGTGCAGGAGCATTAAGTTATTCTATTCCATTTACTTACTATGATGGTGGTAAAACACAATATATGATAACTGCTGCAGAATTAACCGCAGCTGGTATCAGTAAAGGAAGAATAGATGATATATCTTTAAATGTATTAACTAAAAACTCTATACAACCATTCCAAAATATGGTAATTAGTATGGGTTGTACCAAAGAATTGGCTATCAATAATTTTGTAAACATTGGAAGTATGAAACCAGTTTATTCATCTGCTGCTTACTTTACTACAATTGGTTGGAATACATTTACATTACAAACTCCATTCTTGTGGGATGGTATTAGTAACTTAGTGATAGAAATGTGCTTTAATGGCCATACAGATCAAACAGGTGATTTTGTACAATGCGTTGCAACGCCTACAGCTGCAGCTTTTGCACAAGGTTTATATGCTTGGAATGGTAGCACAGATGGATGTTCTTTACCATTTGGTGCACAAGGATACAATGTATATATCAATGGTACAAACACTGTAAGACCAAATACAAGAATGACTATTACTTCAGTAGCAAATAAAGCATTTCAATATGTATGGACTCCACCTTTATATGTGTATGATACTACAAAAGCGCAAACTTTAGCATATGTATTAAATACAAAAACATTTACTGTTGCATTGGTAAATCGTACAGGATGTTTAATAAAAGATACCGTAAATGTTCGTTTAGAAACACATGATGTAACAGCTTCTCCATTAGATACTGCAATTTGTGGTGGCGATAAAATGCAATTGTTTGCTTATGGTACAGGTACTGGTTTGTTACCTACCTATCAATGGACTCCACAAACTAATGTACAAGCAGTTGCAGATACAACTATTATTGTAAATCCAAGTACTACAACATTATATACAGTTGTTCGTACAGATGAGTTTGGATGTAAAGATACTGCTACTTCTAACGTAAAGGTTTTACCTGCACCCAATGTAACGATTACTAATGGCGATAGCATAACTGTATTGTATGGCAACGAAGTTAATTTATTGGCGATAGGCGCAAATAAATATAGTTGGACACCTACATGGGCTTTAAGTAATTCTAACAGCAGCAATGCATGGTTAAGCCCTAAAGAAGATGCTACCTATTTTGTGTATGGTATAGATACGAATGGTTGTGCAAATCACGATTCTATTTATGTAAAAATAAATTATACAAATCCAGTATTTATTCCAAATGGCTTTACACCAAATGGCGATGGTAATAATGATAGATTCAAAGTATCTCATTACAACTTCGAAAAAGTACAAGAATTTAGAATATTTAATCGCTTTGGCGAAGAGGTATTTAGCGGTGCAAACAACGATGGCTGGGATGGTACTTACAAAGGCAAAATGTTAGATATGGATACCTATTCTTACATCATTCGTTTGGCATACCCAGATGGTCAAGTAAAAGTATTTAAAGGAGATGTGGTATTAATGAGATAACACTTTCTTAAAAATAAAAAAAAGCCATTACTAGAAATAGTGATGGCTTTTTTTAGCGTCAGTAAATGAAACGTTGTGATTTGCTTTCGACTTTTTATCTTTGAAATATTGTAAACACTAGATAGTTAGAGAGGTAACTAATAGAGGTGTTGTGATTTGCTTTCGACTTTTTATCTTTGAAATATTGTAAACACTCTGGCATAGTTTGGTAAGCGTTTCTGCGCGTTGTGATTTGCTTTCGACTTTTTATCTTTGAAATATTGTAAACACTATACTCAAAACTAGTTGAACTG
>CAIXQW010000202.1 GCA_903921675.1 uncultured bacterium
ATAATTAAATTAGAGTGTTGCAAAAGTTGCATTAATTAGGTTCTTTTATAAAAACTTTGTCAATTAATTATGCTGAAGATATATATATTGGTAAATTTTCGAGGATTTTTTTCAAATAATTAAATTTCAATATTTTTTTAGTTTTTACTTAAGTGTATTTTATCTCGCTCTCCCAGAGCTGCGCTCCTGAGAGTTTTGTGTTGTGGGCTTTGCCCATTTTCAAATTTTCGTGCATATCCCATTTAATTCCTAAATTAAAATTTATTCCCATCCATTTCTTACATTTTCATTATCTTCGACATTCGATTTTTAAAACAAATAAACACAAATGCGAAAAATATTTTCCATCGCTATATTATCTATGCTTAGTACTTCTATGCACGCACAAGGTTTAAAATATCCAGACACTAAAAAAGTAGATGTTACAGACAATTATTTTGGCACTACCATAGCCGACCCTTATCGTTGGTTAGAAGATGACACTAGCGCAGCCACTGCAGATTGGGTGCGTCACGAAAATAGTATTACACAAAGCTATATTGGTAAAATTCCTTTCCGTCAAAAAATTCATGCAGACCTTACCAAAATGTGGGATTTTGCAAAGTATAGCGGAGCTGCAAAACATGGCGATTATATTTATTTTTATAAAAATGATGGGCTGCAAAACCAAGCTGTATTGTATCGCCAAAAAGGTGCTAATGGCAAGCCCGAAGAATTTATCAATCCAAATACACTTAGTAAAGACGGAACAGTATCTGTAGGCGATTTAAGTTTTAGTGCCAATAATAAATATGTAGCCTATACTGTAAGTGCTAGTGGTAGCGATTGGCAAGATGTGTATATTATGGATGTAGTTACAAAAAAATTAGTTGCAGATAAAATTACTTACACCAAATTCAGTGGCATTGCTTGGAAAGGCGATAACA
This sequence comes from uncultured bacterium, assembly GCA_903921675.1. Lineage (GTDB taxonomy): Bacteria > Bacteroidota > Bacteroidia > Chitinophagales > Chitinophagaceae > CAIXQW01. Next base: position 927 of record CAIXQW010000202.1, read on the forward strand.
CCTTTTACTACAGCGGCTACGATAGACCAAAGAGTGAAGAATTGAAGTACAGTGCCAAAAGCGAATACCAAAAAATATTTATGCATAAAATGGGCACCAAGCAAGATGCAGATGTATTGGTATTTGAAGATAAAGAAAAACCATTATTGTATAAAGGAGCAGGCCTTACAGAAGATCAAAGATTTTTAATTTTATACCTAAGCGAAGGCACAGATGGTAGCGAAATTAGATATATAGATTTAAAAGATAAAAATGCAAAAACTTTTCAAACCATTTTACCAGGCTATCAATACAACTATACGATAGTAGATAATATTGGAGATAAATTTTTGTTGTACACCAATCATAATGCACAAAATTATCATGTTGTAATGCTAGATCCAAAGCATCCAGAGCCAAGTAATTGGAAGCCATTTATTCTAGAAACTACCGAAAAACTAGATGGTGTAAGTATTGTAGGTAACCAAATTTTTGCACAATATTTAAAAGATGCATCTACAGTAGTAAAACGCTTTGATATGAAAGGCAAAGAATTAGGTACAGTGCCTAGTGCAGGTATTGGTACAATGGCAGGCTTTAGTGGTAGTAGTAAAAACCAAGAAACTTATTATAGTTTTACCTCTTTTAATTCTCCTGCTACAATTTATAAATACGATTTAGCCACTAATAAATCTACCATTTTTAAGCAACCAGAATTGCCATTTAGCCCTACTGATTTTGAAGTAGAGCAAGTAAAGTTTAAAAGTAAAGACGGAACAATGGTGCCAATGTTTTTGGTGCATCGTAAAGGTTTAGATATTAAAACAGGTAATACACCAATATTTTTATATGGATATGGCGGCTTCAATATTTCTTTGACGCCAAATTTTAGTGTGCCTTATTTATATTTTATGCAACAAGGCGGTGTATATGCAATGGTAAACCTGCGTGGGGGTAGCGAGTATGGCGAAGATTGGCACAGCAATGGCATGTTAGCAAAAAAGCAAAATGTATTTGATGATTTTATTGGTGCTGCAGAATATTTAATAGAGCAAGGTATTACCAACAAAGATAAAATAGCAATTCATGGCAGAAGCAATGGTGGCTTATTAGTAGGTGCTTGTATGACCCAAAGACCAGATTTATTTAAAGTAGCATTGCCAGGTGTTGGCGTGTTAGATATGTTGCGTTATCACAAATTTACAGTAGGCTGGGGCTGGGCTGTAGAGTATGGCAGCAGCGAAAAGCAAGACGATTTTAATTATTTAATAAAATATTCTCCATTGCACAATTTAAAAAAGGGAACTAGCTATCCTGCTGCAATGGTTACCACTGCAGACCATGATGACAGAGTAGTGCCTGCGCATAGTTTTAAATTTGCAGCTACTTTGCAAGAAATGCATCAAGGAGAAAATCCTGTATTGATTCGTATTGATGCAAAGGCGGGGCATGGCGCAGGCAAACCTACATCTAAACAAATAGACGAATGGGCAGATGTAATGGCTTTTACTATGTTTAATTTAAAAATGAGATTGCGTTAAAAATTATTGATAAAAGTTGATGAAAAAAATTATCAGTATAGCCATTTGTTGTTTACTTTTTGTGCAGAAAAGCAATGCGCAGTTTTATGAGTTTGCAAGGCCTATTATGGATACTTTATGTAGTGCCAACTACAATGGCAGAGGCTATATAAATGATGGTGTAAATAAGGCTGCTGATTTCCTGGCAAATCAATTTGCAGAAATTGGCTTGAAAAATTTTGATAATACCTATTTTCAGAATTATCAATTTGCTATTAATTCTTTGCCAAGTGTTAGTTGTATTATTGATGGTAAAGTAATGAAACCTGGGGAGCATTTTTTGGTAGATGCTGCTTGCCCAGATGTAAAAGGTACATTTCGCTTATTGCCATTCAGTTATACCAACGCTGTAGATAAAGAATTATTATTTGCAAAATTGAAACAAGGTTTATTGCCCAATGAAGCATTATTAATGAAGAATGCAGAAGACAACAGGCAGTTTAGGAAGTTTGTAGATACATTAGATTCTATGGGTTTTAAAATTCCATTGATTGTAAAAAGTGTTTCTAAAAAATTGCTTTGGACTACAAGTCAGCAATTAGAAAAAATACCAATGCTTACTTTTCCTGATACAATTATTAAAAATACAGATGAAATTACTGTGGATATTGATAGCAAATTTATACCTGCTTATGGATGTAAAAATATCATTGGATATCTACCTGGTAAAAATAAAAACACTAAAGGATATGTCGTCTTTACTGCGCATTATGATCACCTTGGTATGCTTGGCAATAATGCCTATTTCCCCGGTGCAAGCGACAATGCAAGCGGTACAAGTATGATATTGAGTATGGCAAATTATTATGCAAAAAACAAACAAGATTATCCAATTGTTTTCCTTTTATTTAGTGGCGAAGAAGTAGGCTTACTTGGGTCTAAATATTTTGTGGAGCATCCATTGTTTAGCTTACAAAAAATAAAAATGTTGGTTAATGTAGATATTATGGGTAGCGCAGAAGCAGGAATAACAGTAGTAAATGGCGAGCAATTTAAATCAGCTTTCGACCAATTAGTAGATATAAATAAACGCGAAGCATATTTGCCAGAAATAAAAATTCGTGGGAAGGCTGCTAATAGCGACCATTATTTTTTTAGCGAGGCAGGTGTGCCTAGTATATTTATTTACAGCAATGGTGGCCCTGGCTATTATCATGATGTATGGGATAAACCAAATACTTTGAATTTTAAAAATTATGATAATGTAGCTAAATTGCTGATTCAGTTTATTAAAGAACTAAAATAAATTATTTTAGCAAGATTTATAACTTAAAAATTAATAACATTGAAGCTTAATGATTTGCACCTATACTTAATGTAAAAATGTAATAATATTCAATTGTCTAACTGCGAAATGCTAAATCAAATATGTAACTTCGCATTCCAAAATATTTTTACAATATGTTTAGCCATCAAACAAATTTTTATAAAGGTAAAGTACGCAATGTTTATACTATTACTAGTAAATATGTAGTAATGGAAGCAAGCAATCGTATTTCTGCTTTCGATGTAATATTACCAAGAGAAATTCCTTTTAAAGGGCAGGTGCTGAATCAATTGGCAGCACACTTTTTACATGCTACTAAAGATATTGTGCCTAATTGGTGGATGTCTAGTCCTGCTCCAAATGTTAGTTGTGGTTTGCTTTGCGAAACATATCCTGTAGAAATGGTAATACGAGGCTGCTTAAGTGGTCATGCGGCGCGTACTTATTTGTCTGGCAAAAGAGAATTATGCGGAGTGGATTTGCCAGAAGGACTACAAGAAAATGATTTTCTACCAGAACCTATTATTACACCTACCACCAAAGCCCACGAAGGCCACGACGAAGATATTAGCCGTGAAGATATTATTGCTAAGGGATTGGTTTCAGTAACTGAATATTTGGAGTTGGAGCGCATTACAAGAGCATTATTTGCGAAAGGCCAAGAAATGGCTAAGGCACAAGGATTGATATTGGTAGATACAAAATACGAGTTTGGTAAAATTGGCGACACTATTTATTTAATAGACGAAATTCATACCCCGGATAGTAGCAGATATTTTTATGCAGATACTTATGCTGAGTTACAAGCAGCGCATCAACAACAGCGCCAATTAAGTAAAGAATTTGTAAGAGAATGGCTAATAGCAAACGGGTTTCAAGGCAAAGAAGGCCAAACTGTTCCTGAAATTACGGCAGATTTTGCTACAGAAATAAGCGAAAGATATATTGAGTTATTTGAAAAAATCACAGGCAAACCATTTACAAAAGAAACTATCAACGAAGACGAGATGAAAAATAGAGTAGAGCAGTGGATTGCAGATGTGCAGTAGTAATCCTCCGTTAACCTATGCATCAGACTAAATCTATAAATCTTAATTGGTATTGTGCTAATTGAGATTATTTTACAAATTATTAGTCTCAGATGAAACAATCATCAGTATATATTAATCATTATTCAAACATTATTAGACATCAATAAAATAGGCTACCCATATGGATAGCCTATTTTTAGTTAATCTTTAAAATACTATTGTTTTACAATTGTATTTACCATTCTTTCTCCATTAGCAATAATGCTTACAAAGTATGCACCTTTTGGCAAATTACTAGTATTTATGTTAATTTTATTGATACCTGTTAATACACTATAGTGGAAGCTATTTACTACAGCACCACTCATGTTTACAATTTGTACAAATGCTTGAGCTGCAGAACTAGCATTCATTTCTGCAATTACATTATCTACCGCAGGATTTGGATAAATATTTAAAGTACTAGATTTAGTAATATTCTTAGTAGAAGTAGGATAAGCAGTAGCCATTGTATAGCTACAGAACATTCCTCTACCATGAGTGCCAGTATATACTATAGGGCCATTATGGCTATATAAATCTTCTTGAATAATAACTTTTGCAACAGGTACTCTTGGATGCCATTTAGTAGGGTCTGTTCCCATATTGTTTAATTCAGCCCAAGTATTACCACCATTGTCACTGCCCCATACACCACTTTCGGTACCCAAAATAATTCTATTTTTACCAGTACTACCTGTTGTAGTAGCTGGCACAAATACTGCAGAATTAACTGGCATCATTGGTAAATTATTTACAATGCTTACTGCTGCTCTAGGCAATGTGCCGGATTTACAAGAATCTATTTTAGTAACATAATTGCTAGTACTGCCATAATTAGATGTTGTTACCACCATTAACTCACCACTACTTTGGTCTGTGGCAATACTAGTAATAGTAGCACTGTATTGCACACCCAAATCCTCCACAACTATTCCTTGTTTATTCCAAGTTCTGCTTAAACTGCTTTCATTAATATATTCGTAAGATTTATTAAATAAATCAATACCTGAAACTCTAATAATTCTGCCACCAGAAGTAGCACCATAAATGTTTGTACCATCTTTAGAAATATGCACAGCAGTAAATCTATAATTGTTCATAGACTTTACATTTGCTAAATTAAACCAAATTGGCACAGGAATAGTGGGGTCTGAAACTTTTTGAGTAAACCACATATTGTTTACTGTACCGATTACCATTACACTAAATGTATCACTTGGGTTTTTATTTTCTCTAAAATCCATTGGCATACTCCAAATTGCACCTTGCTGTGCTTGGTCATCTGGTCTACCGTCTTGGCTTCCTCCTAACCATGCACCAAGTGAAGCATTCCAAGTATAGCCACCATCTACATTTACATCAAATATACTAATGCCAGAACCATCGCTATTATGAAATGTAGCGTAAGTCGGGTAGTTTGTTACACTCCTTGCCATATCACTTCTATAACTTGTGCTACCAAATGCCACATCACTAAAAATATCGCTTAGTGCACAAATACCACCATCTCCAGCATATACTTTTCTTGCATGTAATTTGCTATTAGCATCAAAGCCCATCATGGTAGTTCCATTATCTTGTGAGCCAGAAATTAATTTATCAAAAAAGTTAGCATCACACTGAATGTTTTGTAAACAAGTTAATCCATCATTTTTTTCTGCAAGCATTGGCGTTACAGCATCTGCATTATTACTTTTATAAACGCCACCATCTGTAGATACAAACATTCTACCTTGCACAGCAGGATCATAAACAATATGGTGCATATCACTATGAATTTCTTGACCTAATGCTTCACTTCCTTGCCAATATGCAATAGACTTAAATTGCGTTGCTGGGGTATATCTGTACAAATCTTGCATACCACCTATGTAAAACTCATTTTCATTAAATGGGCTAGTAGCCAAAGCTACATCCCAAAATCCTTGAAATGTTTGATTTGGAGGTGGTGTGCCAAATGGTTCAAATGTACCACCACCATTAATAATTGTTGTCCAAGTAGCACCAAAATCCACTGATTCATATACACCACATAAACCATAATTAGAACTTTTGATAGCTACTAAATAGATATGATTTGGGTTAGTTGGTGCATAGCTTACTTCCATTCTTCCAACAGGAGTTGTAGGTAAACCAGAGCCATTTGCTCCTCCCCACTTGCTTTGAAAAGATGTGCCACCATTTGTAGAAACATATACTCCTGTAGTAGTTCCTACAATCATATTGCCGTTTGGAACAATTTCAAAATCGCTAATTGTGGCTGTTCCAACAGTTGGCATATTTGTCCAGTTACTACCGCCATCCACACTTTTCTTTAAACCATTTGTAGTAGCAGCATACACAATATCATTATTTGTAGGGTCACAAACTACTTTTGTAATATATGCCCAAGCACCAGTACCACTTGTGGTTGGTCTAGTTTTTTGAAGTTGTACAAAAGTTGCACCACCATCGCTACTTTTAAAAATACCATCGCCAGGTAAAGCACTACCACCTTCAATCAATGGACTACCACTTCCTCCATAACTATATTCTCCTGTAGAAAAATATATATCGCCATTTACACTTTGTGCTAAACCACTTCCTTGTAAACTTTGAAAAGTATCGCTTTGAGGATGCTTATTCCAAGTATCGCCACAATTGGTAGAAACAAATAAACCACCGCCTGCAGTAGCTGCATAAAGTTTATTAGAATTATTTTTATCAATTAAAACGGCTCTTGTTCTACCTCCAACATTATTAGGACCTCTTTCTACCCAATCCATTGTAGGAAAAGCACGTGTAGCTTTTGCGTTAGCTCTAAATTTGTTTAAAGACTCACGAGATGCAACAATTGCATCATAATCATAGGTGCCAGTATTAGGGTTTGTATATTTTTCTCGCATCCAATTTAGGTATCCAAGTGCTTCTTGGCCTTCTTTAGCGCCTTCTTTAGCGCCTTCTATTTTTTTAATTGGGTTTTCTACAACATGTGTAGAAATCAATCCTCCGCCAAGCATCACTGTGCTAGCAGCCACCATTATCATTTTTGAAAAATTCATTTTCATATACACTTTTTTAATTTTGTAATGCAAATTACGATATAAATATTAAATTAATTGTAATCGTATTGTCATAAATTAATAATATTTATCACAACAAAGTAATTTTTAGTTAATCGTAATTCCAAAGCATCTAAATTGTTTTTTTCTAAATAATTACTTTTATTTTTTGTCAATCCAAAGCATTACATATATTTGTGCAACATTTAAAATAGTACTCAGGTGGCATACGACAACAACAACGAGAAAAGAAACGAAAGTATTCACAGCATTCGCCTTAAGGCAGGCAAAAGAAGAACATACTTCTTTGATGTGCGTAATACAAAAGGCAATGATTACTTTCTGACAATTACAGAAAGTGTGAAACGCTTTAATGACGATGGCTACGACAGACATAAAATTTTCTTGTACAAAGAAGATTTTAATAAATTTATTAAAGGTTTAACAGAAGCTATTGATCATATTAAAGTAGAATTAATGCCTGATTTTGATTTTGACGCATTTAATCATGAGTATACAGAAGAAGAGCAAGAAGCTTATCATGCTAGCCTAGCTGCAAATAATGTTGCATCTGCAGTTATTACAGGTGAAGCACCTTCTACATCTGAAAGTGTAGATAAGTGGTAAATTAAATTTAATTAATTAAATATTAATCACTCTAAATAAACAATTAGAGTGATTTTTTTTTATAGTTGTACAATAACTTTGCACACGAATGAAAAACATAAGAAATTTTTGCATCATTGCACATATAGACCATGGTAAGAGTACTTTGGCGGATAGATTATTGGAATTTACAGGAACAATTGGTGAAAGAGATATGAAAGCCCAAGTGTTGGATGATATGGATTTGGAGCGCGAAAAAGGTATTACTATCAAAAGCCATGCTATACAAGTAAAGTATAGATTGAATAATGAAGATTATATTTTAAACCTTATTGATACGCCAGGCCACGTAGATTTTAGTTACGAAGTAAGCAGAGCATTAGCTTCATGCGAAGGAGCTTTACTTTTGGTAGATGCTGCGCAAGGAATACAAGCGCAAACCATTAGTAATTTGTATTTAGCCTTAGAGAACAATTTAGAAATCATTCCAGTATTGAACAAAATTGATATGGAAGGTGCTATGATTGAAGAGGTAAGCGACCAAATTATAGATTTAATTGGCTGTAAAAGAGAAGAAATTTTATTGGCAAGTGCCAAAAATGGCATTGGTATTAAAGAAATTTTAGAAGCAATTGTTACACGTATTCCTGCACCAGTTGGTGATGTAAATGCGCCTTTACAAGCTTTAATATTTGATAGTATATTTAATAGCTTTAGAGGAATCATTGTATACTACAGAGTATTTAATGGTACTATTAAAAAAGGAGATAAAGTATTATTTTATAGCACACAGGAAGAGTATGAAGCTTTGGAAATAGGTGTATTGAAATTAGGAATGGAGGCCACAAAGGAAGTAAGATGTGGAGATGTAGGCTATTTAATTACTGGTATTAAAAATGCAAAAGAAGTTAAAGTAGGGGATACCTTATGTGTGGCAAATACGCCAGTAGAAGCAATCAAAGGATTTGAAGATGTAAAGCCAATGGTTTTTGCGGGAATTTTTCCTGTAGATACAGACGATTTTGAAGAGCTAAGAGAATGCATGGATAAATTACAATTGAATGATGCATCGCTTACTTTTGAATTAGAAACTTCTAAAGCCTTAGGCTTTGGATTTAGATGCGGATTCTTGGGTATGTTGCATATGGAAATTATTCAGGAAAGATTAGAAAGAGAATTTAATCAAACGGTAATTACTACAGTGCCCAATGTAGGCTTTATTGGTACAGACAATAAAGGCAAAATCTTTGCTATCAATAATCCTAGCGACATGCCAGAGGCTACAAAATATTCTAAAATAGAAGAACCATTTATTAGGGCACAAATAATAACGAAGCCAGATTATATTGGCAATATAATGACGCTTTGCATTGGTAAAAGAGGAATGCTGATGAACCAAAATTACATTACACCTAGCCGTATTGAATTAACTTTTGAATTGCCTTTAACCGAAATAGTTTTTGACTTCTATGATAAATTAAAAAGTTGTACACGCGGATATGCTAGCTTTGATTATACACCAATCGATTACAGAGAAAGTGATATTACAAAGATGGATATATTGCTAAATGGCGAAAAAGTAGATGCATTATGTTCTTTAATTCATAGAAGCAGAGCCCATGAATTTGGAAGAAAACTTTGCGAGAAATTAAAAGAGTTATTACCTAAGCAACAATTTGTGATAGCCATACAAGCAGCTATTGGAGCAAAAGTTGTAGCAAGAGAAACAATAAGTGCGATGCGTAAAGATGTTACTGCAAAGTGCTATGGTGGTGATATAAGTAGAAAAAGAAAACTATTAGAAAAACAAAAAGAAGGTAAAAAAAGAATGCGTCAAATAGGTAATGTAGAGGTGCCTCAAGAAGCCTTCCTTGCTGTTTTGAAATTAGATTAAAATAAAGCCAATTTCAGTAGGCAATAAATAATTATTCAATTTAGAAAATTATTTTAAACAATATTAAGAAATAATGCCCAATTAAATTTTTGTACAGCACTTTATAGTTTATTTGGTTGAATTACTGCTTCGTAAAGATTTAATTGATTTCCCCCATTTTGGTAGCGACAGAGAATTTATCATTCTAAATTCTGACTTTAGCTGGATATTTTCCTATTAAAAAAAAAAGAGAGGTATATATTCAACCTCTCTTTTTTTATTTTAATGAATAACTTTTATTACTTGAATAAACTCTTCACCTTTTCTTCTTTTTCTTTTAATTGTTTTTTAGTTGCCTTGATATTTTTATTAAATTCTTCCTTTGACTTTTTTATTTTTTCAGTTACAACTTTTGCAGAATTATTTTTTTCAAATAAATCTTTTGCTTTTTTCACTTCAGTTTTAATTACTTCTTTAGATTTTTCTATATCAATTAAATCTTTAGTTTTTTCAGATTCAGCATCCCTTGTAACGATTGGATTAGTTGACTTTTCAGTAGGTATGGCTGCTGTTGTTTCATCTGTTTCAGGTATTTCAGTATTTGCTTTTGCATTTTTTACGGCAGATAAACTATCAGCACGCATTTGTGCAGTTTGAATAACCATTGCATCACAGTTTGTTTTTAAATCTGATTTAGTTTTATCTAATAATGCATTTACTTTTGCATCTAGTGCGGTATTATCTACTGTTGCATCTCCACCACAGCTAGCCAATAAAGCCATTGCAGGAATCATCAATATCAATTTTTTTTTCATTTTCATTTTTTGTTGTTTTATAATAATTTAAATTTTGGGTTTCAACTAATTCGCAACTCTTGCCATAGAATCTACCATCGTTTTTACTTCAGTTGCCATTCTTGCTTCACAATCTGCTGTAGCTATAGCATTAATTTCTTCGATTTTTGGTGCTGCTATAGAATCTGCCATAGCATTTAATTGTGTCTCACTTATTTTGGCACCTCCGCCGCAAGAGCATATTGCAAGCATTCCGCTAATTGCAATAGATTGAAATATTTTGTTCATTATTTATATATTTTGTTCAAAAATAATACGTTTTTATCATACAAATGTAGATGGATTACTAATTCTAAAAACAATTTGCTATTTTTATAAATTATTAATAAAATTTAAATGAA
>CAIXQW010000203.1 GCA_903921675.1 uncultured bacterium
CTTGTTGTTGTGCACTTTTTGCCAATTCGCTTTCTTTTGTAAGAAACATAAAATGGCTTTTTACATCTTTGTATTCCCATCCTAATTCTTTTAATTGCTTACTAGTTTTAGTTAGGTTCCGCAATTGGTTTTCATTTCGATGCACTAATGTGATGTATAATAAAACAAGAACTACGATGTAGCCAATAAACTTGATATTATTGACAATCCCTCTTTGCCCAATATAATTGATAAGCTGCGGAACCGATTTTATTTCTGGTAACTCTGCTTTAATATTTTGTATCCATTGCATCATTTGCCAATGTGTTTTATTATTTTATTTTTTCGCCTACACGCAGTTTTGCACTGCGACTACGCGTGTTACGTTTAAGCTCCTCTTGCGAGGCAGTTATCGGCTTACTAGAAATTAATTTTAGTTTCTTATCTATAACATTTTGAACAAACGGGTTGTGCTCGTAACTTTTATCTACCTCGCCACGCATACATTGCTTTACTATTCTATCTTCTATGCTATGAAAGCTGATGACACAAAATCTACCTTTTGGTGCTAATGCCTCAATTGCTTGTTTGCAAAAATCTTCTAGTACTTGCATCTCCTGATTTACTTCTATGCGAAGAGCCTGAAATACTTGGGCTAGATACTTATTAGGGTTTGCTTTTACACAAGCGTTTATCATTGTTTTAAAATCGTTGATGGACTTTACTGGTGTTACTTTACGTTGTTGTACAATGGTGTTGGCCAATGTTCGAGCATTAGTTACTTCTCCGTATTGTTCAAAGAGCTTGTGCAATTGTTTTTCGCTAAATGTATTAACGATATCACTTGCTTTTATTTTTGTTCTTGCATCCATGCGCATATCCAGATCGGCATCAAAGCGAATAGAAAATCCTCTGTCTGCTTGGTCAAACTGAAAGCTACTTACACCAAGGTCGGCAAGTATGCCATCTACCTTTGGTATGTTGTATAAGCGCAAAAAGCGATGGAGGTATCGAAAATTTTCGTTGATAAACAAAATGCGTTTATCATCAGGTACATTGCGCATTGCATCTTTGTCTTGGTCAAAAGCTATTAACCTTCCTTTGCTGCTTAATTTATCCAAAATGGCTCTGCTGTGTCCACCGCCACCAAAAGTAGCGTCAACATAAATACCATCTGGATGGATGTGTAAGTGTTCGATACACTCATGTAAAAGAACTGATTCGTGGTAAAAATTTTCTGTTGCCATTTCACTTAAATTATGCTGTGAATGGATTCAAATAATTTCCCCCAGTTATTTCATCGGTAATGTTGCCTAAATCCTCTTCCTGCTCTTCATAAGCATGATAAGTATCTACATCCCATATCTCTATACAGTTACCTAATGAAATTAATTTTATATTTTTTGTCAAACCCACTTTCTCGCACAGTTTTTTAGAAATGTTTAATCTGCCAGCAGAGTCTAAAAAAATAATATCTGCATAAGCATTAAAAGAGCGACGCATTCTATCAACATTTTTATTGATAGGCGAGTATTTTGCAAATACTGCACTTAATGCCATCCATTCGCTTTTTGGATATAATTTCAAACATTTCTCAAATCCCATTCCTAATACGAATTCTTCTTTTTGTCCTTCAGGCAACTGATCTTTATATACCTTAGGTAGCAAAAAGCGACCTTTGGCATCGAGGCTTACCTCATAAGAACCGATTAAGTGAATTGAATTTGACATTTATTAAACACAAAATAACATTTTTTTACACTTATCGACACTATAAAACCTCGTTTTTATTTGTTCACATTTAAAATATGCCTAAAATACAATATAGCAAAGGATTTCAGCTATTTTTTGTGGATAGTGGTAAAAAAGCTGTTGATAACCTGTACATAACGATGGAAAAGCCCTGTTATCAACAGAAATATGTAGTAAAGGTATGGTAAAAACTGTGAATTGATGTGTTTCTAGCGTGTGGTATAGGTGGATAAGTGAATTTTGCCAAATAGAATACAGCATGTAGATGCAAGCTATTTTTTAGTAGAAATTTGTTTTTATACCATAATTTGATAATAAAAAACTTGTTTTTACAGAAAAGTGGTAAAAAGTGTAAATAAAATTGAAAAAGATATTTTTATTGGGAATCACAAATGGCGATATCCAAATTTGGAATAATTATATTTGCTGAAATTAATTATTGGATGGCTAAAATTAATGATAGATTAGTTTTTAAATTAAAATAATAAAGCAAATAGCAACATTGTCAAAATATACTTCTACATTCTTAAACACACCTATCGAATACTTAAAAGGTGTTGGACCGCAAAAAGGCGACTTGCTGCGTAAGGAGTTAGGTATATTTTGCTATGGCGATTTATTGTTGCATTTTCCTTTTAGATATGTAGATAAAACACAGATTACTAAAATAAAAGATTTTCCAACTAATGGAGAAGCTGTGCAATGTGTAGTGCGTATTATGCAAATAGATATTGTAGGAGAAGGTTTTAAAAAACGATTGGTGGCTAGTGCCAAAGATGATACTGGAGAAATAGAATTAATTTGGTTTCAAGGCATTACTTGGGTAAGTAAAAATTTGCAAATTGGAGATGTAGTTGTAGTTTATGGTAAGCCACAATTATTTATGAATACCATTAGTATTACGCATCCAGAAGTAGACAAATGGAATCTGCAAGCGCCTAGCCAGCAAGCCTTTGAGCCTGTATACTCTTGTACTGAAAAACTAAAAGCAAGGTCTATTACCAGTAAATCTTTAATGCAATTTGTGCGCGCTATTTTACCACAACTGCAAGAGTTGGATGTGCCAGATATGATTCCAAATGCTGTGCTACTGCATCAACAATTAATGCCAAGATATTTTGCAATTAAAGAAGTGCATTGGCCACAAAATTTAAAACAGCAGCAGCAATCTACTTATCGATTAAAGTTTGAAGAGCTATTTATTCAGCAGATGAATATTTGCAAAACCAAAAGAAATAGAAGTAATACTTTGGGACTTGTATTTGGGCAAGTGGGTAATATATTTACAGAATTTTATAATCATTATTTGCCATTTGCATTAACCGATGATCAAAAAAAAGTAATCAAAGAAATACGCCGAGATACCACAACAGGATTGCAAATGAATAGACTGTTGCAAGGCGATGTAGGCAGCGGAAAAACAATTGTAGCTTTATTATCTTTATTAATTGCAATTGGCAATGGCTACCAAGCATGTTTAATTGCACCTACTGAAACCCTTGCGCAGCAACACTTTGTAGGTATGAAGGAATTGCTGAAAGATTTACCAATAGAAATAAAAATATTAACAGGCAGCATTAAAGGCAAAGAAAGAAAAACAATTTTAGCCGATTTAGAAAGTGGTACATTGCAATTAATAATTGGCACACATGCTTTGATGGAAGATAAAGTGGTATTTAAAAATTTGGGCATGGCTGTGATAGACGAGCAGCATAAATTTGGCGTAGCACAGCGCGCTAGTATTTGGCGCAAAAACACAACGCCACCTCATATTTTGGTAATGACTGCTACACCTATTCCTAGAACATTGGCTATGACTACCTATGGCGATTTGGATGTAAGTACGATAGAACATTTACCTGCAGGCAGAAAACCAATCACTACTGTACATCGCACAGATGCACATAGATTAAAGGTTTTTGAATTTGTAAAAGAGCAAGTGCATAAGGGTAGGCAAGTATATATCGTGTATCCATTGATAGAAGAAAGTGAAAAACTAGATTACGAAAACTTAATGCAAGGTTATGAGCAAGTAAAAAGTTTTTTTCCAGAATATCAATACAAATTAAGTATGGTGCATGGCCGCCAAACTGCGCAAGAAAGAGAAATAAATATGAAACGCTTCATAGAAGGCGATACACAAATAATGGTGGCCACTACTGTAATAGAAGTAGGCGTAAATGTGCCAAACGCTAGTGTAATGGTAATAGAAAGTGCAGAAAGATTTGGGCTTACACAATTGCATCAATTGCGAGGTAGAGTAGGGCGCGGTAGCGAGCATAGCTATTGCATATTGCTAACTGGCAATAAAATAAGTAAGGATGGTAAAGAAAGAATTCATACCATGGTTACAGAAATTAATGGCTTTAAAATAGCAGAAAAAGATTTGCAATTACGCGGCCCTGGTGACCTTAGCGGCACACAGCAAAGCGGTATTGTAGAATTAAAAATAGCAGACCTTGTGGCAGATGTAGCTATTCTAGAAAAAGCAAGAGAAAGTGCCATTGCTATTTTGGATGACGACCCAAATTTGCAAAAAGATGAAAATTATTTTCTGAGAAGTTATTTAGAAAAAGATGTAATGCGCAGTGTGTGGCAAAAAATTTCTTAATTTACTTACCCACTTACTTCCTGAAAAGTTTTTCTGAAATGAATAGGGTGTGCAATGTTATGAAACGTTTCTCTTGTGCCTCCTGTGCCTATTAATGTAATGGTGCCATACCCTAAAAGTCTGCCTATAATGCTTTGGTCTACATTTACAGATTCTATTTTATTCAAATTCATTTCTACAGTTTTGCGGGCAAATAAACCTGTTTTTACAACTACTCGTTTGTTGGTAATGCCAAACTCATCAGTAGCGCGCAAAATTAATGGTCTAATAAAAAGTGTAAGTAAAGATGGTAATGTAAAAAAAATTACCCAATGGTATTTTGTTTCAAATTGCAATTGCTCTTCGCGAATAAGATTGTTGTTGATGTAGCTGCCCATTTATAATAAATTAGAAAGGCAAATATAATACGAAGTGGCTTAATGAAATGCTAAAGATGTTGCAGCTTTATTTGTGCTTATTATTATAATAGCCTTAATTAAAAAATTTACGGGACAAGCCAATTAAAGTAATTATAATAATATCGAGGAATCTATATAAAAATTAATTTTATAAAGAATAATACCGATGGTAGTCTTATAAAAGTGCCATCTGCAATGAATATTTTTAATTTTTTGCATAGCAGA
>CAIXQW010000204.1 GCA_903921675.1 uncultured bacterium
ATCATATTTAGCATAAAACGCTTGCTCGAAAGGTAATATGCAAATCATTTTATCTACATATTTTTTTATATCGTGTACACGGTTTTCTTTCCAAGCCCATATTTGCGGAGAAATATAATACACAACTTTTATTCCTTGTTGCTTAGCCCATTTAGCCATGCGCAAATTAAATCCTGGATAGTCTATTAATACTAATACATTTGGTGCAAATGCAGCAATATCATTTTTACAAAAACTAAAATTGCGCATAATCGTTTTTATATTCAACAGCACTTCTACAAAACCCATAAAAGCTAAGTCTTTGATGTGCTTCACTACAGTAGCTCCAGCAGCTTGCATTTTATCGCCGCCCCAACTTCTAATGATTGCATTGCTGTCTAGTAATTTAATTTCTTTAATTAAGTTACTTCCATGCAAATCGCCACTTGCTTCGCCTGCAATGATGTAATATTTCATTAGCTACAAACGATTAAAAAATATTAAATCTTGCATTAATGATAATCAAACACATAATGCCTATTACTATAGCTATACCTGTAATTGTTTTTAAGCGTTTGCGCATCTGATTAAAATAAATTAAAGGAATATTTGCCAATAAAGCCAAAGATAATACTGCACTTTTTTTTGCATTGCTATGTATTACATCATCAATAAATTCTGGCACTGTCATATTATTGGGAGAGTATTTTAATACATACACCAATGCTGCCCCGAATACAGTTACCAATAAACTTAAAAATATTCCAGTAAAAATATTATTCTTCATTATTTAGATTTTTGTTTAGAATCCCAAAATTGTTTTTGTTTATCAAAGTTTTTATATGCAGTTAAATCGTATTGCACAGGTACAATGCTAGCATAACCATTTTCTAATGCATAAATATCCGTGTCTTTCCCCTTGTCCAAATTTACAAATTCTCCTGTTAGCCAATAATATTTTTTATTATGAGGGTCATCGCGTACCACAAAATTTTCATCCCATTTTGCTTTGGCTTGTCTGCAATATTTTATGCCTTTTAAATGAGAAATTGGCAAATCTGGAATATTTACATTGTACAATAAATGTGGGATTTTTTTTTGGCCTAATAATTTTTCTATTATCTGCTTAGCTACAAACTGTGCAGTTGTAAAATCAGCATCAAAGTCGTAGTTCAACAAACTAAAACCTATAGATGGAATACCTTCTATACTAGCCTCCATGGCAGCACTCATCGTACCACTATATATTACATTAATGCTTGCATTGCTACCATGATTGATGCCACTGATGCATAAAGTAGGATGACCACCTTTAAACAAAATATCGGTAGCTAATTTTACACAATCTACAGGTGTACCGCTGCATTGATATGCTTCTACACCTGGATAAATATGCACTTCATGCAAGCGTAAAGGTTTACCAATTGTAATAGCATGACCCATGCCACTTTGAGGGCTATCAGGGGCTACTACTATTACTTTGCCAAATTGTTGCGCTACTTCTATCAATGCTTTAATACCAGGAGCTGTAATGCCATCGTCATTTGTTACTAATATTGTAGGTATTGTTGTTGTTTTTTTTGCCATGCAAAGGCAAATGTAATCATTTTGTGGATTGTATGAATTAATCTGTAAGAGAATGATTACCTATATAATTATTATAAATTGCTATTTGCAATCTAGGTATTTGGCAAGCTACATATCCTACAAAGCAGTTTGGTTTGTGAATAGGGTAGGTGTATATATCTGCAGATAAATATTGATATTCATGATGAGTATGCAGCGCTTTAATTTGTACCATTTCATCCAAGGTTAAGTCGAGACATTTAATGATTGCTTCTTGTGCGCACCAATCATTTAAATTTTGCACACCAAGTATTGGATCCAGTGAGCTTATTAATTTTGTATTTTGAACAATTTCTACATCTATTCCTACAGGATATTTACAAATAACAGCTACCCAAATATTGGCACTATGGCTAATATTTAAAAATAAATTACTATCTGTAAAATAGGGTTTACCATTACTAGAGTATTCTATTTGGTCATTAATATTTAAATCTTTTAATAACTGCTGTAAAAAATAATCACTAATTTCATCATTGATAGGCGTTTGCAAATCGTCTTGCACAAATACAAGGCAATTGCTAGTACTCAAATCAATTTCTAAATTAATCATGCAGCAAGTTACAAATATTTGTATGGAAAAAGAAAAGGAAATTTGATAATTATACTTTTCGGCTTATATTTGTGTGTTGGCTAATATTTGCAAGGTTCAGTTTTACGCAATATTGCTAATGTAAAATTTGATATTTTTATGATTAAAAAAATTACAGTTGTATTACTTTTTTTATTGGCATTGCAACCTAATTCTATTTTTGCACAAGGAAAAGCGAAAGGTTTTTATGCTGCTTACAATTTAAGCATGCTGCCCAATAGAGATGATTTGGATGCGGATCAAAGATTGGACTATGCCACCACATTTAGATTTGGTGCAGGTTTTGAAAAAATAAATTTCAAGAGCAATAATTTTGGTATCGGATATCAATTAGGTGTATGCCAAACAGGGCAAGATTATACGGGGTTAGATACATTTACAAAATTGCGTATTGCAGCTTCTACAAATTTAACTTATGCTAAATTATCATTAAACTTGCTATACAGATCTTACGATAGATATAATCCAGAAAAAAGATTTAAAGTTACTACATCATTAGGCCCATACATTGCATTGATGGGTTCTTTTAAAGATGAAGTAAAAGTGTATGATGCTGCGAATACTTTGGTTGGCGATTATTATTTTGAGCCTAGTGGCTTAAGAAATACAAAAGCAACTAATACGAATATAGATTTAAAAGAACCTATTTATAATTTATTGGATATTGGTTTTTCTGTAGCACCAGGTATACAATATATGATAACACCCAAATTGGCGGTTGTTTTTCAAGTTCGTGCAGATGTTAGTGCTACAAATGTAGAAAATACAGGAAACATTAAAAAGAAATTAGCCAATCCTCCAGCTAACCCTGCCGATGAAAATTATGATAAATGGGGTAATTTATATGCTAAATATATAGATTATAGTCCTTTAAAAAAAGATCCATATAATGTAAGACCCGCAACAAAAAATTTAAATGTTGGAGCGCAGCTTACAATTAGAATTTACGATTTCCCGCAATTTTCTAAATAATTAATTTTATTGGAATTCAAATCCAATATCGTTTCTAAAATATTTGCCTTGGTATTCAATTACCGAGGCATTTTTTTTGCTTGTGGCAACAGCATCTTGCAATGTTTCTGCCAAAGTGGTGATGGCTAATACTCTGCCGCCATTGGTTACAATTTGGTTGCTACTTTCTTTTGTGCCAGCATGATATACTTTACTATCTTTTATTTTATCAATATTAGAAATTGAGAATCCATTTTCATATGCGCCAGGGTAGCCTCCACTAACACATACAGTGGTGCATGCATGTTTAAGAGAATGTTGAATATTTACTAAATGCAATGTATTCTTATGGGTATGTAAAAATAATTCTACTAAATCGTTGTCTAACCTTGGCATTACTACTTCTGTTTCTGGATCTCCCATTCGGCAGTTGTATTCTATCACATAAGGTTCGTTATTTACTTTTATTAAGCCAATAAATACAAATCCTTTGTACACTATATTTTCGGTATGCAAACCATGGATAGTAGGTTCTATAATTCTGGCAATTACTTTTTGCATAAATCCTTCATCTGCAAATGGCACAGGGCTAATGGCGCCCATACCTCCAGTATTTAGGCCTGTATCTCCTTCGCCAATTCGTTTGTAATCTTTTGCATTTGGTAGCAAAACATAGTTTTTGCCATCTGTAAGCACAAACACACTCATTTCTATGCCATCCAAAAATTGCTCTACTACTACTTTTGCACTTGCACTGCCAAATTTTTGCGATTGAATCATTTGTGTAAATTCTTCAACTGCCTCATTTATACTTTTGCAAATAACTACACCTTTACCTGCTGCTAATCCATCGGCCTTAAGTACAATTGGTAATGCGTGATTTTGTAAATATGCGATGCCATCTGCAAAATTTTCTGCAGTAAATTCTGCATAATTTGCCGTAGGTATTTTGTGACGTTGCATAAAATGCTTGCTATAAGCCTTGCTGCCTTCTAGCTGCGCACCTTCTTTACTTGGCCCAATTACTATAATATGTTTGGTAGCTTCATCATACGCAAAGTAGTTAAAAATGCCTAGCACCAGTGGTTCTTCTGGCCCTACTACTATCATATTTATATTCTGCGTAAGACAAAATTCTTTGATAGCATCAAAATCTTTTAAGTTTAAATCTACATTAGTACCACATTCTTTTGTACCTGCATTGCCTGGTGCTATATATAAAGCTTTACACAATGTACTTTGCTGCAATTTAAATGCAATTGCATGTTCTCTTCCTCCGCTACCTAATAGTAATATTTTCATTTGGTGGCAAAGGTAATATAGGGATGCCTAAAAAAAGAAAATTTATAAGGATTCTGGAATTTCTAATTTAACTAAGCAATTAATATTTTCAATCATAGGATTTTCTTGTTTAAAAGGATAAAAAGTTGAAATTTTACTCTTTAAAAATTCTTGCTTTTAATTTTGTATTAATTATGCATTACTTTTTACATAAATAAGCAAATAATATACGATTCTTTAACATCCATTTTTTGATAAATAATATATTATCATTACCTTTGCGCACTTTTATAACAACAACTTAAACAAAAATTTTATGGCGGATCTTAGATACCAACGGAATTTCGGAATTGCTGCGCATATTGATGCCGGTAAAACCACCACAACAGAGAGAATCTTGTATTACACTGGTGTAAATCACAAAATTGGAGAAGTACACGAAGGTGCTGCTACCATGGACTGGATGGCACAAGAGCAAGAAAGAGGTATCACTATTACTTCTGCTGCTACTACTTGCTTTTGGAATTTTCCAATGGTAGATGGTAAAAAAACTCCTGACACAAAACAATACAAATTCAATATCATTGATACTCCGGGTCACGTAGACTTTACGGTAGAAGTAGAGCGTTCTTTGCGTGTATTAGATGGTTTATTAGCTTTATTCTGTGCAGTATCTGGGGTAGAACCTCAATCTGAAACAGTTTGGCGCCAGGCTAATCGTTACAAAGTACCACGTATTGGTTTTGTAAATAAAATGGATAGAAGCGGTGCCGATTTCTTGAATGTGGTAAAACAAGTTCGCGAAATGTTGGGTGCTAAAGCTGTGCCATTGCAATTGCCTATTGGTGCAGAAGATAACTTTACAGGAGTTGTAGATTTAATTACAATGAAAGGTATGGTTTGGAACGAATCTGATATGGGTATGACTTTTAAAGAAGTGCCTATTCCTGCAGATATGAAGGATGAAGTAGACCAATATCGTCAAGAATTAGTAGAAGCAGTAGCAGAATATGATGATAAATTATTAGAGAAATTCTTTGAAGATCCTAATAGCATTACAGAAGACGAAATGCATGCTGCTATTCGCGCTGCGGTAATTGATTTAAGTATCATTCCTATGATGTGCGGATCTAGCTTTAAAAACAAAGGTGTGCAAACAGCATTAGATGCGGTAGTACGCTATTTGCCTGGACCTTTAGATATTGAAGCTATCAAAGGTACACACCCAGATACTGGAGCAGAAATGAGCTGTACTGCAGATCCTAAAGCACCATTTGCTGCTTTGGCATTTAAAATAATGACAGATCCTTTTGTTGGTCGTTTGGCATTCTTTAGAGCTTACTCTGGTCGTTTAGATTCTGGTAGCTATGTATTGAATGTACGCACTGGTAAAAATGAAAGAATTTCTCGTATCATGCAGATGCATGCCAACAAACAAAACCCAGTAGACTTTATTGAAGCTGGAGATATTGGTGCTGCTGTAGGATTTAAAGATATTAAAACCGGAGATACTTTATGCGATGAAAAACATCCAATTGTATTAGAAAGTATGACATTCCCAGAGCCAGTTATAAGTATCGCTGTAGAGCCTAAAACACAGGCAGATAGCGATAAAATGGGTATGGCTATTGGTAAATTGGTAGAAGAAGATCCTACTTTGAAAGTAAAAACAGACGAAGAAACAGGTCAAACAATTTTAAGTGGAATGGGAGAGTTGCACTTAGAAATTATTGTAGATCGTATGCGTCGTGAGTTTAAAGTAGAAGTAAACCAAGGTGCTCCGATGGTTGCTTACAAAGAAGCATTCCACTCAATGGTAACACATCGCGAGGTGTTGAAAAAGCAATCAGGTGGTCGTGGTAAATTTGCAGATATACAATTTGATTTAGGTCCTGCAGATGATGAGTGGTTGAAAGAAAATGATGGTAAATCATTCCAATTTGTAAACGATTTATTTGGTGGTAGCATTCCTAAAGAATTTGTACCTGCAATCATTAAAGGATTTGAAAATGCCATGAACAATGGTGTATTAGCAGGTTATCCGCTTGTAAACATGAAAGTAAGAGTATTTGATGGTAGTTTCCATGATGTGGATTCTGATAGTGCAAGTTTTGAATTATGTGCAAGAGGTGGTTTCCGCGAAGCAGGTAAAAAAGCAAAACCTACATTACTAGAGCCTATCATGAAGGTAGAAGTTATTACCCCAGATCAATACATGGGTGATGTAACAGGAGATTTAAATCGCCGTCGTGGTATGTTAGAAGGTATGGATAGCAAAGGTGGTGCGCAAGTAATTAAAGCAAAAGTTCCATTGAGCGAAATGTTTGGTTATGTAACACAATTACGTTCTTTAACATCGGGTCGTGCAAGTAACATTATGGAATTTAGCCATTATGCACCAGCGCCAAACAATGTTTCAGAAGAAATAATAGCTAAAAACAAAGGCAAGCGTTTAGAAGACTAATATTAATTAGTAATAAAATAAATACTTAAAAAAATCCTGATAGTAGAAATGCTATCAGGATTTTTTGTTTGTGTTAATTTGTTATTTAAAAATTTATAATTATCAAATAGTATATGGGCATACCTATCGTTAAATTAATTGGGAAAGTTATCCCTAAAGCCATGGTGATATAAATACCAGGGTCTGCTTTAGGTGCAGCTAATTTCATAGCTGCAGGTACTGCTATATAAGAAGCACTAGCGGCTAAAATAGAAAATATAAATCTATTGCCAATTTCATCTATAAAAAAGCCACTTAAATAGGCAACTAAACAACCATTAATTATAGGAATAATAGTTGCAAATAAAGTTAGAAATAAACCAGATTGTTTAAATGCAGAAAATCTGTGTGCTGTAATTCCTAAAATAAAAAAAAGGGGTGCTTATTAATATTTGAAAATCCATATATTTTTTTTATTGCAAAAGCCCTGCACTCCATTGCAAAGCATAAATGCTTTTGAAATACTTTGTTTGCAATTCTATCAATTTTTCTTGTGCCTCTAGCATTTTATTTTCTCTGGTATTGATTAGAAATAAATTGCTCTCACCATTTATTAATCTAGTTTCTTCTGCTTTTACAAGTTGCTTATAATTCAATAAATTATTTTTTTGCAAATCAATTTGATTTTTTAAATTCAGATATTGATTAAAGTATTTAGAAATTTTTATTTCTAACGCAACATCTTTTTGTGCAAATGCTAGTTTGGTTTCTTCTAGCTTTAATAAAGATTTGCGATATTCTCCTCTGCCTGCAGATATACGCAAAGGCATTTCTATTTTTAAACCATATTGAAAATTATTTTCTAATAAAGGCGAAACATTTCCATTGTAAAATGGATTATAAGTTTTGCTCAACTGATTGTATTTTACATCTAGAGTTGGTAACAACTCTTGCATTTTTAATTTCCTATCTATTTCTAAGCCGTTTAATTTAGCTCTATACATATTTAATTGCGGATGATTAGAACTTGCATTTTCTAAAAGATCTGCTAATATCAAATTATATTTATCTTCCTTTAATTCGGTTTGCCAATTTGTTTGTGGAATAATATTTTGCGGTAATAAATAGGATTGATTTTTATTTGTCCATAAATAAATGGATAATTCC
>CAIXQW010000205.1 GCA_903921675.1 uncultured bacterium
AAAACACTAAAATAATTTAATATTGATGATGCAACTATTTTTAATACAATTGCCAGCTTGGACTTCTTTTTCTTTGTTCACAGTTTTAGATTTTACCATTGTGGCCATATTAGTTTTATTTTTTTTAAAAGCTTTAAAAAGTACTCCTGCTATTAATATTTTAATTGCTTTATTGCTATGCTCTTCTCTATATTTTTTAGCAAAAAAGTTTGATATGCCTTTGCTAAGACTTTTATTTAAAACAATTGTTCCTACAGGTTTGATAGGATTAATTGTGGTTTTTCAACCTGAGTTAAGAAAATTTTTAATCAACTTTGGAAAAAATTCTCCACTTGGTAAAAATGGTTTTATTACAAAATTTTTCACCTCAGATATTTCTTCTATAGAACAAATGCAAGAAATTACTGCAGAGCAAATTGGTAAATGCTTGGTATATTGTGTGGCTAATAAGCTTGGTGCACTAATTGTATTAGTTCCCAATTCGGATGTTGATTATAGCATAGAAAGCGGTGTGCAGATTAATGGCATAATTAGTAGTAAATTATTAGAAAGTATTTTTGAAAAACAAAGCCCACTGCATGATGGTGCAGTAATAGTGCAAGGCTCTCAAATACTTGCTGCAAGAGTGGTACTGCCAATTACAGACGATACAAACTTGCCTGTTAGAGTTGGGTTAAGGCATAGAGCTGCAATTGGCTGCACAGAACATCACGATGTGCTTGCAATAATTGTAAGCGAAGAAAAAAATAAAATTAGCTATGCCTATGAAGGAAAGCTTTTAGAAAATATAACTTTAGATGATTTAAAAAAGAAAATAATAGAAGTAATGAAAAATTAGTTTTTTAAATACGAATCAATTTTTTCTTCCACATTTTTATTGACACCCACAATTGGCAATCTAAAAGCATTTTCACAAATATTCATTTTGCTTAGTACATATTTTACTCCACTTGGGTTGCCATCCGCAAATAATAAATTAATACCATCTAACATTTTGAAATGTATTGCTCTGGCTTCGTCAAACATTCCGGCTAGTGCAATGTGTGTCATTTGGCAAAACTCTTTTGTAAAGCAATTTGCAGCTACACTAATTACACCTTGCACACCACAAGCAATTTGCGGCAATACCAAATCATCATCCCCACTAAGCACAACAAAACTACTTGGTGCATTTTTTATTACTTCCATATTTTGTGCTACACTTCCACAAGCATCTTTAATGGCTATTACTTTTTCGCAATCATTTGCAATGCGCACAATAGTTGCAGGTTGCATATTTACACCTGTTCTGCCTGGTACATTATAGGCAATTATTGGCAGTGGACTAGCCTCACTCAAAGCTTTAAAATGCTGATAAATTCCTTCTTGGCTAGGCTTGCTGTAAAAAGGAGACACGCTTAATATTGCATCTACATCTTGCAAAGGATACTTTGCAAAACTTTCAATCACTTCTAGCGTATTGTAGCCACCAATGCCGCATACTAAAGGCAATCTTTTATTATTTATTTTTTTAGTAAATTCTAAAATTTCAATTTTTTCATCAGTGCTTAATGTAGGTGTTTCGCCTGTAGTGCCAAGGCTTACTAAAAAATCTACTCCACCATCTATTACATGATTAATTAGTTTTTCTAATGCTAAATAATCTATACTTCGTGATGCTGTAAATGGTGTTACTAAGGCTACTCCTACCCCTCTAAATATGTTTGCGTGCATAAGCTTGTTTTTGAAATATTGCGTTTATTTTTTCTATTAATTGATGGATGTTTCCTAGTTCTATATCACATACAAATACATCTGTATGTTTTTTTAATTCTGCGCGATAAACGCCTATTCTGCATTTGGCTGCGCTGCGATGCGCAATGTTTTCCAGAAATGGATGATGTGTAAAATATAAATTAAACAACATGTCAAATTTTTTATTTACAAATCTATCTATGCGTGGGTTGTAAGGCACACCTTGCTTTGTTACATCTTTTAAAGTAAAATTTGGTAAAATTACATTTCGTGGCATTTCTAATTCATTTACAAACATCAACACTTCAGATTCGTAACCTAAAATATCTAACTCTTTTTTATATTTTTGAATCAAATCGTGGTCTTCATCATTAGTGTAGGCACATAAAATTCCTATTCTAAAAGTATCTTTAAAAAATTTAAATTCTCTTTCAATATTATCCTTTTTTTCATCCCACAAAGGTTGCCCAACCTTAGCAGATGGT
>CAIXQW010000206.1 GCA_903921675.1 uncultured bacterium
GGGGTTGTAATTATTACAACCCCCTATCTAATTGAAAAATTGATGAAAATATTACATTTTCATTTTCTTTGTAATTTCAGCTGGTATTACATTTTTGTGAACCAATATTGCAATAGTTTTAAAATTGAAATACGTTTTGCTTACATATAAATATCCTTTGTAATCATTTTTATCGCCCCAAGAATTTTTTACTTTATAATATTCCTTCCCGTTTTGGTCTTTTGCTACGCCTACAATGTGCATACCATGATCATCGGTAGAAGTATAATTATCAAAAGCATCTTCTCGCAACTCTGGTGTTATATATTTTTCTTTTTGGGGTCCATCAAACATGGTTTTCTTTTCGTCTTCATCCATCTCTTCATAATCTTTTTCTGGTACAATGGCTACTCCATTTTTCCAACTAAATCCTTTTTCGCTTACATCTGTTGCCCATGCTATAGTATACCCTTTTGCTAATGCATTATCTACTATTGCTGTTAAATCATTCATTGGTACATTCATTACTTCTTTCAAACTCCAATTATCTTCTACCATCAAAAATGTTTTTTCGTAGGGTGCAGCAAAAGTAAAAGAACCTATTTCTAGATATTCTTCCACCGGAATTTCTACTACTTGCTTTGCAAATGTTAGTGGTGTATATTCTTTACCTTGAAACATAAACTTTTCAGGAACCTTACCTAAATAAGCATCAAGCACAGCTGTAAATGCAGGCAACCAATTTTTAGTTAGTTTACCATTTGGGTTTTTGACAATGCCTTGTAAGAAACCTTCTAAAGCTGCTTGCATTTCACCAAATTTATTTTTGGTGGTACCATAGTTTAATCCAGTATATTGATCATATGGCATTGCTCCATATTTTTTATAAATTTCCAATACGTCATGCAACTCTGCACCATCGCCCCAACCAATTCTGCCATGCATGCGAACATAGTTTTTTGCTCTTTCTATATATGCGCAGCGTGCAGTAAATATTTCACTTATATCTACAAATGGTTTTCCCATGCGAAGCATTTCGCTTTCTAAAAAAGAGTTGCCAGAATAGCTCCAACAGGTGCCACTGCTACCTTGGTTTTTTACAGGAGAATCTTCCAAATCTTTTACATCTGTAAATTTAAATTTTTCCTTTGCTTTTTCGCTTTTGTTATCTTTTAAAGAATTAACCAAATTGTCTTGTGCAAAAGAGGAAATGCTAATACAAATGGTAGCAAATAAAATTGATAATTTTTTCATGCCTGCAAAATAGGAAAATTATTAAAAAGTTAGTTTACTATTTGATGAGTGGTTTTCCCTCAAATGAATTAAATCCATTATTTCCCAATATTCTCTTAAAACCTAATTTACCTGTTATTTAATCCATCAACTCCAAGCTTTTTTACTACTTTTGCCTAAAATAGCAGGAAAACATGTCAGAATTGCAGACAACAATACACGATGAAGCAAGACAAGGTGAACAGTTTGCACCATTTAACCAAGATGGAAATACTTATGGTAAGCATTTTTATATAGAAAGTTATGGATGCGCAATGAATTTTAACGACTCAGAAATTGTTGCTAGCATATTATACAACCAAGGTTATGGTGCTACCAAAGATATTCAATTAGCCGATTTAATACTAGTAAACACTTGTAGCATTCGCGACAAAGCAGAGCAAACTGTAAGAAACAGACTGCAACATTTTAAAGGATTCAAAAGACACAAACCTGGTATGCTTGTGGGCATATTGGGTTGCATGGCAGAAAGACTGAAAGGGCAATTGCTAGAAGAAGAGAAATTAGTGGATATTGTAATTGGCCCAGATGCCTATAGAAGTTTACCAGCATTAATAGCCGAAGCCGCATCAGGCCAAAAAGGAATAGATGTTTTATTGAGCCGCGAAGAAACCTATGGAGATATTAGCCCCGTTCGCCTAGATGAAAATGGGGTGACTAGCTTTGTTAGCATTATGCGTGGCTGTAATAATATGTGTAGCTTTTGCGTGGTGCCTTTTACAAGAGGCAGAGAGCGCAGCCGCAACCCAAATAGTATTGTAGCAGAAGCCACAACGCTAGTAGAACAAGGCTATAAAGAAGTAACATTGTTAGGCCAAAATGTAGATAGTTATTATTGGCAAAGCGATGATGGAACTGTAACAACATTTGCCGATTTACTAATTGCAGTTTCAAAAATTTCGCCAAGGCTTAGAGTGCGCTTTAGCACTAGCCATCCAAAAGATATTACGGATGATGTGCTGCATGCAATAGCTAATCATGAAAATATTTGCAACTATATTCATTTACCAGTGCAAAGTGGCAATACGCGTATTTTGCAAATGATGAATAGAAATTATACGCGTGAGTGGTATGAAAGCAAGCTAAACCGTATTCAAGAAATAATTCCAAACTGCGGATTAAGTACCGATTTAATTATTGGCTTTTGTAGCGAAACAGAAGAAGAACATCAAGACACGATTAGCCTACTACACTTTGCCCATTTCGACCATGCCTACATGTACAGCTATAGCGAAAGACCTGGAACCCTTGCTGCGCGAAGATATGCAGATGATGTTAGCGAAGCAACGAAGCAACGCCGACTTGCAGAAATAATTGAAGTGCATCGGCATTATGCCTTACAAAGCAATCAAAAAGAATTAGGCACTATACAAATAGTATTAGTAGAAGGCTTTAGTAAAAAAAGCAATAACGATTTAAGTGGCAGAACAGACACCAATAAATTTGTGGTATTTCCGAAAGGCAATGCGCAAAAAGGAGATTTTGTAAAAGTGAGAATAGTAAACATTACCAGCGGAACCCTAATTGGTGAAATTTTAGAAATTATTTAAACCAAACTCCAATCAGCATGACAGACAAAGATTTGCAATCCATTAAAAATAGATACGGCATTATAGGCAATACTCCTTCCTTGAATTATGCTTTAACTACTGCTACCCAAGTAAGTAATACAGATTTAACTGTATTAATTTCTGGAGAAAGTGGTGTAGGTAAAGAAGTATTTAGTCAAATAATACATAGCCTAAGCACTCGTAAACACAACCCATTTATTGCTATCAACTGTGGTGCCATTCCAGAGGGAACTATTGATAGTGAATTGTTTGGCCATGAAAAAGGAAGTTTTACAAGCGCTGTTGATGCTCGCAAAGGATATTTTGAAACCGTAAACGGTGGCACCATATTTTTGGATGAAATTGGCGAAATGCCATTAATTACCCAAGCTAGGTTGCTTCGTGTATTAGAAACTGGAGAATTTATACGTGTGGGAAGTAGCAAAGTTCAAAAAACAAATGTTAGAATAATTGCGGCTACCAATAGAGATTTATTACAACAAGTGCAAGGCGGAAGATTTAGAGAAGATTTATATTACAGATTGAGCACAGTGCCAATCAAAGTCCCTAGCCTTAGAGAACGAAAAGAAGATATCCTACAGTTATTTCGTAAATTTTGTGTAGACTTTGCAGAAAAATATCGTACACAGCCTGTGCAACTAAGCGATGATGCGAAACAAACTTTAATGCAATATCCATGGCCTGGCAATATTAGAGAGTTAAAAAATATTGCAGAACAGATAAGTGTATTAAGCCAAAATAAAAATATCTCTGGCTCCGATTTACAAATCTTCTTACCAAATCACCCAATTAGCTCTAGCCTGCCTGCGTTAGCCAGAAATAATAATTTAAATAATGGCTCTGCACAAGATTTTCATGCAGAAAAAGAAATATTATATCAACTATTTTTTGATTTAAAGAAAGATGTTACTGAATTAAAAAATGTATTTTACGATTTAGCTAAAAATCCAAACATGCATACAGCTAATTTTGCAGAGCATAACGATGCTATTTTGCATCCATACAATGGGCAAGAAAATGGCATGATGCAACCTGTACCTAATAGCGGAAATTATTTTATTAATAATGGTGAAAATAAACATAGCGACCATCATATAGAGTTGATAGAAGAAACTTTAAATATTTCTGAAAAAGAAAAAGAATTAATAGTAAAAGCATTAAAAAAGCATAGAAACCGACGCCGCGATGCTTCTGCAGAATTAGGAATTAGCGAAAGAACTTTGTACCGTAAAATAAAAGAATATGACATTGAAGAATAAGTGGCTCGCAGTTGTATTTGGATGCATGGCATTTAGCGCTTGCCATATATACAGTTTTACGGGTGCTAGCGTAGAAGGCAAAACAATAAATATTTCTTATATAGAAAACACTGCAAGAATAGTAACACCCGCGCTGAGTAACACGCTAACCGAAAAAGTGCGCAACAAAGTATTAAACCAAACAAGCCTATCGCAAGTAAATAGCGACAAAACAGACTATACTTTAAAAGGCACTGTAACAAGCTATGATGTAAGTATTGCATCTGTACAAAACCTAAATGCTGTTGCCAAAAACAGATTGACCATTGTGGTAGAATTTGTTTTTACAAATAATATAAATAATAAAAATAGTTTTACACGTAGTTATACTAAATTTGGCGACTTTCCCGGCGACCAAACATTGCAACAGGCAGAGGGAATTCTTATAGAACAAATTAGCAAAGAAATAGCTGATGTAATATTTAATGACGCATTTGTAAACTGGTAAATAAACGATGTCCAACACAAACCAATATATCGCAGCATGGCAAACCAATAACTTAGCAAAAAATGCTACAGAGCAATTAACTAAAGATGCTAAACACTATCCTTATTTTTCTGCATTGCAATTATTGTATTATGCAAATGATACAGCATTAAACAATAACCATAAAGCGCAAAATATTCATCTATCTGCTGCATATAAAGGAAATTTATTTTTATGGTGGAAAAATTTTATAACTTTTAAAACAATAAATGCCAAGGCAGATGTAGATGATTTGATACTACCACCTTTTGTAGATAATTATTTTGCAGCACAAAAAATATCTGCCACAGAGCAAGAAGTAGATAATTATGTAGAAGAGCAGATTTTGGTAAAAGAAAAAACTGCACCTGCAGAGGTGGATGAAAATAGTTTGATGATAACCATGAGCTTTGAAGAATGGTTGCATTATTTTAAGCAAAAAAAAGAACAAGAAAAGAAGGATTTAGAGGGCAAACAAGCCTTGCGCGCCATGTGGCAAAAGGAAAAGTTATCTGCTGCTAACGAAGAAGAGAATGAGCTAATTCCTGAGAATGTATTTAAAATGGCTATAGATAGCATTCATTTAGGAGAGAATACTGTAAGCGAAAGCTTGGCCCAAATCATGTTAAATCAAGGTAAAACAGACAAGGCTATTGAAATGTATCGCAAATTAAGTTTGCTAAATCCCGAAAAAAGTAGTTATTTCGCACACAAAATTAAAGAAGTCACAAAAAACAATAATTAAATGGGTACAACAATTATAGGAATCGTATTAATCTTGGTATGTGTAATATTAGGTTTTTTAGTATTAATACAAAACCCTAAAGGCGGTGGATTAGCTGGTGGAATGGGTGGTCTAGGTCAACAAATGATGGGTGTGCAACAAAGCACAGACACTGTAGAAAAAGGAACATGGTTGTTTGCAGCTATTATGGCTTTATTATGCTTGGCTACTGTATTTTTCAATGCTGGTAAATCCAATACTAAATTAGAAAAATCTCGTAGTGAAGAAGCTATCAAAGGCGCACCAATTGCACCGGCACCAACTCCAGCAGCAGTTCCTACGGCTATGCCAGTACAAGGTGCATCTGCTCCAGCTCCGGCCAATGCAGCACCTCCTGCTACAAAATAATTTATTTATAAAAAATATATTGAAAAGCTCACTTCCGTGGGCTTTTTTTATTTACTTTCCATTTTTGATATGATAAAATATAATCCGAAAGATTGGTTTGCTTTTATATTTAGATTGCATAAAGCAGATACGTTTCGAGCATTGTCTGGCATGATGTTGTATATCTGTATTTATACCGCTATCATTTGTGTATTAGAAAAAGAGGTTTTTCACTTGCCTGATACTAGTCCTGCAAAAAATATTTTAATGATGCATGGCATGATAAGCATGGTAATATCTTTGCTACTAGTATTTAGAACTAATACTGCGTATGATAGATGGTGGGAAGGAAGAAAACTTTGGGGAACTTTGGTAAATAATAGTAGGAACCTTGCAATAAAATTATCTGCAATGTTGCATATCGATGATGAAGAAAACAGAAATTATTTTAAAACTATTATACCTGCATATGCCAATGCATTAAAAAATCATCTTATCCATAAAAAAACTGCCGAAGAAATATTTGATATAGATGAGCATTACGAGTTGCTAAAAGATATGAATAACGAATACCACATTCCCAATCAAATAGCAGCTAGAATTTTTGACAAAGTAAATGATCTTAAAAACGAAGGTAAACTAACAGAGTTGCAACTAGTTTTATTAAATGACGAATTGAAAGGATTTACAGAAATATGCGGTGCTTGTGAAAGAATACGCAATACCCCTATCCCATTTTCGTATAGTATTTTTCTGAAGAAATTTGTATTTTTTTACATCATGACCTTGCCATTCGGATTTGTTTTTAATTTTAAATATTTTTTAAAGATGGCATCTATGTACCAGGTACAAAAGGTTGCA
>CAIXQW010000207.1 GCA_903921675.1 uncultured bacterium
TCGCGTCTTTCCTACAAATAGGTTGATTTAAAAAATCTTATGCATATATTTATTATCTTTAGCCGAGTTTAATTAATTTACAATAAAATGAAAAAAATAATTTTCATATTACTTATATTATTTATTTACTGCAATTCATTTTCTCAGAAATGGAATTGGGCACAAAAAATAGGTAATATTAAAAGCGATAAAGCTACCTGTGTAAAAACAGATGATTCTGGCTACATATATGTAGCTGGTTATTTTAGCGACCATATCAACTTAGGTACAAATCAATTATTATTAAATTACACTGCTAATTCTTTTAGTAAAGAAATATATATTGCAAAATTTGATAGTTTAGGGTATTGCTATTGGGCTAAAAGTGGAGGGCAATATTGGGATGATAGGATATTAGGGATGGATGTAGATAGTGCTGGCAATGTAGTATTAACAGGAACTTTTTGGGAAGGAAGTGGAATAATTATGGACACTGTAAATATTACTGGAAGTGCATATGGTTATGGAGACCAATGTTTTATTTATAAATTAGACCGAAATGGAAATGTGCTTTGGGGAAATTTTGTTTGTAGTGATTTTAGTGATGATCAAGGGCTAGATGTTGCTACAGATAAACAAGGAAATAGTTATGTGGTAGGTTTTATGAGTGGTACCGATTTGTATTGTGGTGGAAATACTGTTACAGCTACCAATGCCAATACTGGAGCACATCTGCAAGCATATTGGCTTGCAAAAATTAATAGCAATGGTGTATTTCAATGGGCTAAAACATTTGGCAGCTTACCTTGGGACCCAACACATAATAAATATATAGAAAGAGATATTGCTGTATGTGTAGATAACAAAGGCGGCGTATATGTAACAGGTGGCTACGATTTAAGTAGACCATTTGGCACTACTACATTAACTACAAGCGGAGGTTATGATATTTTTGTTTTGAAATACGATGATGCTGGAAATTTTATTTGGGTAACTAATGGTGGCAGCCGCAAAGATGATTGGAGCAATGGCATTTGCTCTGATAAAAATGGATTTATTTATATCACTGGTGAACATAGAGATTCATTAATAATGGATACAATAATAATTAAAAATTATGATGGTAGAGATGCCTTTGTAATAAAAATGGATCCAACAACAGGCAAACCAATTTGGGGCAAACATGCAGGTAGCGATAAAGGTAGCGAAAGAGGAAATGATATAGTAGCCGATGACAAATGCAATGTGTATGTATGTGGCGATATTGATGGTGGCGCAAAATTTGGCGATAAGATTTTAACTCCTACTGGTAAAAGCATTGAAGCTTTTGTGGCACGTATATCACCAGAGGGTAAATGGCGTTGGGTAGCTACAGGTGGCGGTATAGATAGCAATGACAGATCAAATGCAATAGCCAAAGGCAGAAATGGACAATTGTACACTTGCGGATTTTTTAAATCGCCAGCCAACTACGATACCTCTAATTTAATATCTACAGGTAAGAGTGATGGATTCTTAGCACAACTATATGATAGTATGGCAAATAGTTTATCACCCTTTGATTTGCATTCTCCAACTGATTCTATTATTTGTAAAGGAGAATCAATTACACTTATCATTCCCGATAATGCTTATTTTGATTATAACCCAAAAACAGACGCAAGTTATACAACCGCTAATCATCAATTGGTTTTTTCACCAAATAGCACAACTACTTATACTTTGATAGCCCTTGGTAAAGAGCAATGCCCAAGTTATGATACTATCAGTTTTACAATTCATATTGCGCCAGATCCTATAGCTAATTTCTTCATCAACCCGCAGCCAGCGTTAATCACTAACCCAGTACTTAATTTATCTAACCAAACAATCAATGGGAGCACCTACCAATGGATTTATAACAATGCGGTATTTGCCACAACCAATGATGCACAATACACAGCAGCTAGTGAGGGTAATTATTGTTTTTCACTTGTTGCATATAGCAATGAGCAATGCGTGGATACTATAACTAAATGTGGTGATGTAATAAAACTTCAAGAAGTATATTTGGCAAGTGTATTTACACCAAATGCTGATGGTGTAAATGATGTATTTAAAGTATCCATTACTAATTTAAATTTAACAGAAATAAAAGACTTTTCCATGATAATAGCCAATAGATTTGGAGAAGAAATTTACCACTCTAAAAATATAATGGATGGATGGAATGGTAAATATGCAAACGGAGAACTAGCTGATATTGGCACTTACATTTATTATGTAACACTAAAAATGCCAAGTGGTAAACAAATTATGAAAAAAGGAGATATTGCATTAATCAGATAAAAAATTGAAAACAAAATTACTATTTACAGCCATTCAGGTATTAAAAAAATAATTTGCCAAATCAAAATCTAGTTGTAATATTGCTTATTGTTTTGCGTAGTGATAATGCACCCTACACAATTTCACCCCCAATTTTTTCTTGAGATTTAATAGCATTCGCTACAATTTCAATAATTATCAATCTTTAAAATCAA
>CAIXQW010000208.1 GCA_903921675.1 uncultured bacterium
CATATTATCTCTTTGTTTTCTTTTTACTTGCACCCTAGCAATGGGGCAATTACCTTATGTAAGCAATGGCAAAATAGAGAGATTGGCGCTTACCTCTAAATACATTCCAAGCAGACCAGTAGATGTATGGCTGCCTGATAATTATGATGCAGATACAAAATATAATGTTTTATATATGCAGGATGGGCAAATGCTTTTTGATAGCACCATTACTTGGAATCATCAAGAATGGCATGTAGAGGAAACAATACAACGATTAATAAATGGTAAAAATATTCCTCCTACTATTGTAGTTGCCATCCATAATATTGCCAGAATAAGGTATGCAGAGTATGTGCCTAAAAACATTGTACTACCAAGCAATTTGGTTCATTTATTTACCGAAAAATTAAACGACACCACAGATGCAAACAAATATTTAAAATTTATTACAAAAGAGCTAAAACCATATATAGACCAGCATTACAGCACCAAATCTGATGCTTTACATACTTTTATTGCTGGTAGTAGTATGGGTGGCTTAATGAGTATGTATGCCATGTGCGAATATCCCAAAGTGTTTGGAGGAGCAATTTGCATGAGCACGCATTGGCCTGGTGGTGATCCTACCAACATAAAACTGGCAAATGCAATGTTTCATGGTTTTAAAACATATTTGGAAGATCATTTGAGTAAATTAAAAAGTAACAAATTTTACTTCGATTATGGTTCTGCTACTTTAGATTCTTTTTATGCACCTTATCAAAAACAAATAGATAGATTATTTAAAAAAGAAAATAACAGAAACATCGCCTATTTAAGTAGGTACTTCGAAGGAGATGCGCATGATGAAAAAGCTTGGTCCATGCGATTTTTGATTCCTTGCTGTTGGATGATGCAAGCAGAGGAATAATAATTGAATCCTTTATAAAATAAAAAAGTGCCAAGTTTTTCAACTTGACACCAATTAGTTTGCGTAATAAAATCTTTCAATATTATTTTGACAGTCTTACATTAACTGCTTGCATTCCTTTTTTGCCTTCTTCAATTTCAAACACAACATCGTCGTTGTCTTGAATCTTATCTGTTAAACCAGTAGCATGTACAAAGTACTCTTTTTGGTCGTCGTCAGAAATTACGAAACCAAAGCCTTTGGTAACGTTGAAGAATTTTACTTTTCCTGTATTCATTATTATTCTAAATTTTATCAAAGGTAGGTGGATTGCCTCAATAAACAATATATTTATTCACATTTTATTAAAATATGTGCATACTTAGCTAGTTATTCACCAAAGAATTTACAAAACCATTGATTTTAAAGCATTTTAGAAATATTTGTCTATTAGATATTACTAATTTCACACCAGTAAAACTTACTTTTTACTTTACATTTGCAGCATGTCGTTTAAAATTTATACAAAAACTGGTGATGAAGGTAAAACTTCTCTGATAGGTGGAACTCGTACTTCTAAAGCAAATATTCGCATAGAAAGCTATGGCACTGTAGATGAATTAAATTCTTACCTTGGATTAGTAAACGACACAATGGATGTTGCATCTGCAAATGCAGTTATCAAAGAAATTCAAGATAGATTGTTTACCATTGGAAGTGCATTGGCTACAGACCCCAATAAAAATATAAAAATGAGTTTGCCAGATTTACACGATGAAGATGTAATGATGCTGGAAAATGAAATAGATAAAATGAATGAAGTGCTGCCAGACTTAAAAAGTTTTATTCTGCCAGGTGGGCATATTGGTGCTAGCAATGCGCATGTAGCGCGCTGCATTTGTAGGCGTGCAGAAAGGATTTGTGTACACATGCAAGAAGAAGGCGAATTTATGCCTGCGCATATTATTATTTATCTAAACAGACTAAGTGATTATTTATTTACACTTGCCAGGTTCATTTCCTTTCAGCATCAAGTGGCAGATGTAGAGTGGCATCCACGACTTGGATAATGATGATATTCGATTATGATATGCATGGCATAAAAAAAATCCCAACTGTTTACACAATTGGGATTTTTTAATTTAATTTTTTTTAGAAAATTACTCTGCTGTAGGAGTTGCTTCTTCTGTAGTGTCTGCTGCTGGCGTTTCAGCAACTACTTCTGCTATTGGTGCTTCTGCAGCTACTTCTGCTACTGGAGCTTCAGCAGCTACTTCTGCTACTGGAGCTTCTGTTACTTCTTCTGCTACTGGCGCTTCTGTAGTTTCTTCTACAATTGGTGCTGCAACTTCTTCTACTTTTTTCACAATAGGAGCCATTGCTGCTACTCTTACATCGTGTTTTGCTTTTTTATGAGCTTCTCTGCGCGTACCAACTTCTGATTCGTGTGTTTCATTCCACTTGTCAAATTTAGCCATTGCTGTTTCGTGGTCAAATAAACCTAATTTTACACCACGCATTAAATGTTTCAAGAATTTTACTCCTTTAAAACTTAAGATACGATTTACAGTATCAGAAGGTACTGCTCCATTATCTAACCAATACAATGCTCTTTCGCGATTTAATTCGATAGTTGCAGGAACTGTCAATGGATTGTAAGTACCAAGTTTTTCGATGAATTTACCATCACGAGTTACTGTTGTGTGTGCTGCTACGATGTAGTAGAAAGGGCGCTTTTTGCCGCCGTGACGTTGAAGTCTTAATTTTGTTGCCATAATTAATAGAAATTAATAGGTGTTTTTTATAAATGAGGTGCAAAAGTAATGCAATCATTTGATTTTCCTTTAATTTTTACCCAGAAATACTAAAACACATGACCAATATTAGCGTTTATTGTCGTTTTATGGCTAATTTCCTTTCCATTTATCATCTATACTTGTCATATATATATGTTGGTATTCTAATTCCAAAATATTTGGCAAATCAAATTGTAAAAAGTAATATTGCAAATTCAAAAAAAATATTTTTCACATTTACATGAATGCATCTACAAAATACGCTCTATTATTCCGACCAGAAAATATAAATAGTCAGCATTTTGATGATGTTTTTCAATTATTAGTTGTAGAAAAATCTAGCAATAAATTAGAGATAAATAATTATTTATTAGATGAATATGCTATCAAACAATTATTATTTGTAAAAGACAAACCTATCAAAGATGCAATAAATAATTTATTAGAAAAAAATTTGAAAGCAAATTACAAAAGCATTCAACAATCTTTTAAAGCTTATAAAAATTCTAAAGCTATCGAGCAAGCAGTGGCAAAAGCCTATCCGCGTTTTTTGGCAGAACAACTAAAATGCTTATTGCCAAAATCTGGCACGCCTTCCATATCTCATTACACCACCAATACAAGCAATGGCAAGCAACAATGCATCACCTGCACCATTAGTGCCTCTACCCCATCTATATATTTTGATGTCAGAAAAAATGAAGAGGCAGATTTAGCAATTCATGCTATTGTAATGATAGATGATGTAGCATACCCTATTACAGCATTTGCGCAGCATCAATTTTTATTAGAAAAAAACAATGAATATTTTTTACTAAATATAGAAGATATGCAAATGA
>CAIXQW010000209.1 GCA_903921675.1 uncultured bacterium
CCCAAAACATTTTCAGAAAGTAAAAAAGTGGCACACCAAGGTGGAAATGTAGCAAAAGTAGCATTGAAAGAATTGGAAGCTAAAACAGGTAAAAAAGTAGTAAGCAATTTAAATGCAAAAAACTTTTTAGATTCTACTAATAATAAAAAAATAAAATAATTTTTAATTAAAACCTCTATATCGAATGCTATCTAAAATCAAAGCATATTTTAAATTAAGTAAATGGGAAAGTATAGCCATGTTAGTGCTTTGTGGTTTTATGCTGCTATTAGTAGGGATTAATTATAGTTTGCCTTTTATTTTTAATAAAAAAAACAATGCAAGCGCCGCAGACAGCATTGCCTTGCAACAACTAGCAGCACAAATACAAGCCGACACAAATACAAGCAATTGGCAGCAGTATAAAACCTATACACCAAGTGATGGTAGCAATATACATGGTTTTGCATTTAACCCCAACGAACTAGATGACGCTGGTTGGAAAAAATTAGGTTTCAGTGATAAAGCAGTAAATACCATTTTAAACTACAAAAATAAAGGCGGTAAATTTTATTGCAAAGCAGATGTGCAAAAAATGTATAGCATCAGCGAGGCAGAATATACCAAGCTAGAGCCATTTATACAATTGCCAGCTACCAAACAATTCGCCAAAAATAGTTACTCTAATAATTATACAACTAAAGAAAAAATTACTGTAGAAATTAATAGTGCAGATACTGCCACACTTAATCAACTACGTGGCATTGGTAGCACTCTGGCTTGGCGTATTGCAGAGTACAGAAAGCAAATTGGTGGATTTTATAGTACAGCACAATTGAAAGAAGTATATGGTATTTCAGATTCATTAATAACATTTTTGCAGCCACAACTAAAAGTAGATGCTAGCCGTATTCAAAAAATAAATATCAATACTGTACTGTATCAAACGCTTAATGCACATCCTTATTTTAAAAATGGATTAGCACTAGCTATACTTAAATTTAGAAAAAGCAATGGTGGCAAAATAGAAAACCTAGAACAAATAAAAAACACACCTAGTATAGATGTGACTACATTGGAAAAAGCAAAATGGTATATTGGGTTTTAGAGACTATGGATTAATCACTGGGGTTACAACCTAAAATTGTGCACATGGCTTCCCCGAAGTTGTTATTCGGGGCATGCTGTGCCTCAGCATCGGGATTGGACAATCTAACACTCGTTACTCCTATTGATTTTCCTAATAATATTTTTCTATCAAGCCTTTATAATATCCTTCATCCAAAATAAAATTTTGTTTTTGCAATGTTTCTCTTTCTGCATTTCCAAAAGAATTCATAATCACATGTCTTTTTAATAATGGTACATTTAGTTGCATTAATTTTTCTATTAAAAAATACGATGGATTATTCGGATATTGATTTGCAATACTATTTACATTTATAAAGGAACCCATAGAAAAATTTAAATTTTGCCAATAGGTGCTTAAGCCTAATTCGTAAATACGAATTACTTTCCGTTTTTTATAAAATCGTTTGTGTTTTAAAAAATATGCTTGCGTAGCTTTGATTGCCTTATTTTGAATCACTAAAAAATAGCTTTGTAAATGATGTATTCTTTCATTGCTATTCATTAATCCTGCAATGTCTAAATTGGCTTGGTTTACCCAGTCCATTAGTTTATTTAATGGCGAAACCAAGATGGTAGAATCATTCATTAAAATTATTCTGTTGTAATTACACAAATCAAAAACCTTAAAGGCCTTATAATATTTACCAAAATCGTAACCTTTATTACTTGTAAATACTATTTCAATTTTTTGATTTTGTAGCCATAAACTTGTCGCTGTTGATAGCTTCTTTTTATTGGTAACCACTACTATTTTATCAGCATATTTTTGTAGTTCTAATAAATGATCTACTATATAAGCAGGTATAAAATCGGTAAGAAAATAAGATGCGTAAATACAAATAGATTGCATGGTTTTAAAGATATAATTTTTATTTCTATAAAAAAATCCCAAGCGAAAACTTGGGATTTTTTTGTATTATATTGTAAGTAAAACCTACATAAAATTTACTCTATTATCTTTTACTTTTCCTTTCTTTTTCAAAATCATTGGAATGCTACGACCTATGTTTTGAGAACTTTGCATTTGAATCATCATGCGCTCTCTTTGATAATCCATATCAGTAGGTGTAATATTGCTAGGTGTAATATTTTTTACTTTTATAAAATAAACACCATCATTACCTTGAATACCATCAGATACTTTATTAGTATTTGCTTTATTAAAACAAGCGCCAATTACTTTTGGTTCGTTGCCTAGTACAGGATTCATAGTACCTGCTAATAGAACAGTATCTGCACTCATTACAGTTGTACCTGCTTTGCTTGCAATACTAGCTAAATCTGCTGCTTTGTATTCTTTTGCAATCATTAGTGCTTTCTTTTGCTTACGAATATCTCCTTCTAATCTATCGCGTACCAAACTAGCTGGTGCTAATCCTGGCTCTGCAATTTCTATTAAGCATGCTACTACATATTTATCTATCAAACCGTCTTTTGCAGATTTAATACCAGAAATGCATCCAATTTTAGACTCTTTATCGTAAGCCCAACGAACTAAATCTCTAGAAGCACCCATTCCATTTACCATTGTTTGGGTAGCCATCAATCCTTCTGCCACACGTTTTGTAGCACCAGATTTTTTAACAGCAACATCAAAGCTAGTTTTGTCTGTAACGCCATTTGCAAATTGGCTAGCTTTTGTATAAGCTGCATTCATTGTGCCTTCGCTAGCTTTTAAGTTTTTACTATATACAGCTACTTTTGCACTATATTTAAATTCTTTTTGGTCTGTAACTCTTAATAAATGCCAACCATAATTTGTTTTTACTTTTACTAAATCGCCTGTTTTACCAAAGAAGCATGCGTCATTAAATTCTGGCATCATTTGTCCTTGTGCAAAATATCCTAAATCGCCACCTTTAGCCTTACTACCTTGGTCATCGCTTAATTGGCTAGCTAATTGCGCTAAATCGCCGCCTGCTTTTACAGTAGCCATTAAGCTATCAATTTTCTTTTCAGCAGCATCTTCACTCATATCTTTAGTAACAGCTATTAATAAGTGTGTAGCCCTTGCGCTATCTGGTAATTCTTTTTTATCTAATACTCTAAATATTTTAAAAGCACCATCTTCGAAATAAGGACCAGAAACAGTACCAACTGAATTTTTACCCATACTATCTGTCATTGCGGTTTTTGCGCGACCATTTGCATAATAATTTTTATCAAAACTTTCATCGCTATTTTTTCCAATAAACTCTTCTACATTAGTTGTGGTTGTAAATTCTACAGCATTTGTATTTAATACGCCTAAGCTGCTTTGTGTATCAGCGGTAGTAGGTATTACATCAAAGGATACATAATCACATTTGCGAATAGCTTCTGTAAGTGT
This sequence comes from uncultured bacterium, assembly GCA_903921675.1. Lineage (GTDB taxonomy): Bacteria > Bacteroidota > Bacteroidia > Chitinophagales > Chitinophagaceae > CAIXQW01. Next base: position 3,440 of record CAIXQW010000209.1, read on the forward strand.
AAAAGAATTACTGTACTTTTTAATGAATGCGTTTACATCATCATCTGTTACAGTTACTTTTTTATCGTCTATAGCTGTATAAGGTACTTTTACAAAATCTGTTGAAGCAACTGTGTTGCGCTCTGCAAACTTTGCATCAATAGCACCTTTTGGAGTATAAGTACCCATTGCTACTAAGCTAGTGTATTTTTGTGCAAGTCGTTGTTTAATCAATCCTTTCTCAAATTCCAACCATTGCTTGCGTTGTGCTGTATCTTTTGTAGTACGCAAATTATCCAAGTATTGCTTTACTTTACTTGCATCAAATACTCCTGTATTTGGGTCACGAAAGTTTTGTTGAATCATTGGATCTGCAAATTGGCTAGTAAGCATTCCTTGTAACTCTTTATCTGTTACTTGAATACCTAGCTTGTCGTACTCTGCTTCTAATAATTTTTGATTTACTAAATCATCCCATACTTGGCTTTTAACTTCTTCAGTTTCTGCCTCAGTCATTTTTGGATTTTTGCTTCTAGCATTTTCTAAATACCTTTGCTCTAGACCTACATATTCTGTATTACTTATTTCTGTACCATTTACAGAACCAAAGCTTCTATCATTTCCACCAAATATAGAACCTGAGTTACTGTTTCTAGAATCCATAAATAAAAACCCTAATAAAGCCACCACGATAGCGCCAATCATTAAGCCTAAATACTTTTGTCTAATTGTTTGAATTACTGACATTTTATTAACACGTTTTAAGAGGTGCAAAAATAGTGTATTTGCGGGGTTTTCCAAATCTATTCTACTATTTTATAATAGAAAGTATGTGAATAAGGGTTTAGTTACCTTGTGGAAAGAAAGGATAAGTATCCAATAAGTTGGAAATTTTTAGCAAAATGTGTTCTTTTTATCATTTTGCTAAAGCCTAATTCACAGTTTTTTTTGTTTCCACATACTGTTTTTTATACAACACCTGTTTATACAATAATGTGCATTATATAACTAAAATCCTTTATTTATAACCTTTTAAAAAAATTATTTTTGTGTAAAAGCATGTGTACAAACAAAAAGTTTGATATTTACAACCTGAATAAAAGTTTTTTCTACACATACTAACAGTCTTAGTAGTAATAACTTCTTTTTAAAAATTCTTAATTTTAATTTATTATTTATACTATGCGTGTTAATTCTGTAGAAGTTGAAAAAAAAGGTTTTTTAGATATGCCAATAGACCCTAATTTGGATTTGTTTGCAGAAATAGAAAAACTTAAAAAAGAAAAGAATGCTGTTTTACTTGCACATTATTACCAGGAAAGCGATATACAAGATGTAGCTGATTATATTGGTGATAGCTTGGGTCTTGCACAATATGCTGCTAAAACCAAAGCAGATATTATTGTATTTGCTGGTGTGCATTTTATGGCTGAAACAGCTAAAATTTTAAATCCTAATAAAAAAGTTTTATTACCAGATTTTAAAGCTGGTTGTAGTTTGAGTGATAGCTGTCCACCTTCTTTGTTTGCAAAGTTTAAAGAAAAGCATCCAGATCATATGGTTATCAGCTATATTAATTGTAGTGCTGGAATTAAAGCATTAAGTGATTTGATTTGTACTAGTGGTAATGCACAAAAAATGATTAACTGTTTACCAAAAGATCAAAAAATAATTTTTGCACCAGATAAAAATTTAGGAGCATATATTAATAAACAAACTGGTAGAGATATGATTTTGTGGAATGGCGCTTGTATGGTTCATGAAATATTTAGTGTGGAAAAAATAACTAAATTAAAAGAGCGCCATCCGAATGCATTAATATTAGCGCATCCGGAGTGTGAAGAATTTTTATTAAATATTGCAGATTTTATAGGTAGCACAACACAAATTTTAAATTATAGTAAGAATAGTCCTTGCCAAGAATTTATAGTGGCTACAGAAACGGGTATTATTCATCAAATGATAAAGGATAGTCCAGAAAAAATTTTTATACCAGCACCACCAAATAATAGTTGTGCTTGTAATGATTGTCCACATATGAAGTTGAATACTTTAGAAAAATTATATTTATGTATGAAATATGAAACTCCAGAAATTACTATGCATGAAGACTTACGTTTGGCTGCAAAGCAACCAATTGATAAAATGATGGATATGAGTAGAGAATTAGGATTGATTTAGTTGATTCGATTTGATAATTTGATGATTTAATGTGCTAATTACCAAATTATCACATCTCCAAATTACTTAATTACCAAATTATACATTTCTTCAATCATTTTTACTACGTCTCTTCCCTCTTGTGCATTCGTCATTATTGTATCTGTGCCATGTAATGTGTTGATAACATTATCAATCATTTTATCATGATTACTCATGCTACCTTGGTACAAACCATAATCATTATTTTTTGCAGTAATATTTATTGGTGGCAATAGAATATCTTTTATACATTGGTATTCTATTGTATTTAAATATTGTCCACCTATTTTTACTGTCCCATTTTCTGCAATAATGGTAATTGCGCCTTCCATATTTTTTTCATAACTACAAATACTAAAATTAAAATTCACCAATCCACCATCTGCTGTTTGTAATGAGCATATTCCATTATCTTCTATTGTATTGTATGCATGAATATTATTTTGCATCAAACTATAGATAGGTGTACTATATCCACATAGGTAGTAAAGTATATCTACAAAATGGCTAAACTGTGTGTATAAACATCCTCCATCTTTCATTTTATCTCCACGCCAATTACTATTGTAATAATGTTCATTTCTATTCCAAAAGCAATTGATATTTACTAATAAAATTTTGCCAAGTTTATTTTCTGTAATTAGTTTTTTAACTTGTTGAACAGGGGGGTTATATCTATTTTGTTTTACCACAAATATGGTTTTATTATTTTTTTGAGATGCAGCTATCATTGCTTCTGCATCTACAAGGCTTGTGCTCATTGGTTTTTCGCATACTACATGTTTACCTGCGTTTAATGCTGCTATTGTATGTGTAGCATGTAAATAATTTGGAGTACAAACATTAATTACATCTGCTGTTGTATGTTTTAATAATTCTTCTATGGAGTTATAAAAATTAATTTGCTTATTTTGAATTTCTATTTTTCCATCATTAATCACATCTTTTATTTTATGTATTACATCTTGCATCCTTATACTTATATCTTGAAACTTGCTACTATTATCGCATACGTCTACCAAAAGTGCATTACTATTTTTTAGAATATGTTCTGCATGTCGCATACCAATATTTCCTAAGCCAATAATGGCAAATTTTATTTTATTGTTCTCCATTCTATATCTCCAGCTTTATTTATTATTATTTTATTTTCTTCTAATAAATACTCTAAAATAGTATTTACATCAGATTGTTGAGATGCTTTAAATTGTTTAAATAATTCTTGTGTATTTATTTGTTTGTTTTGTAGTATATATTTTTCTAATTGTAAATGTAATTGTTCAAAATTTTCTTTGGTAATTTCTTCTTTACGTTTAGTAATGCAGTTATCACATATACCACAATCCTTTGTTTTTTCTTCTCCAAAATAATTGCTTAATACTTGCATTCTGCATGTGCTATTATTTTCCGAAAAAGATTTTATACTTTCTAATTGTTCTGTAAACCTTGTTTTCAAAAACTGTATTTGTGCTACATCTAAATGCAAATCGTATTCTCGTAATCTTTCTTGTGCAAAATAAATTTGAGGTTTATCTTTTGCTGGAGTGTATTGTAAAATGCCTAATTGCTGTAATTGCAATAAATATGGTTTTATAATTTGAATATCTAATTCTGCAATTTCTGCAATTTTGTATTCTTGAATGTTTACATAATTATGTAAGATGCCACCATATAATCTTAATACTGCTTTTAGTACTGCATCTAATTTTTTATGATGTTGTTCCAAATATTCCATTTGTTCTCTATTGGCTGTGCACAAAATTCTGCTTGGAATGTAATAACCATCTGTTAGTTTTATAAATCCTTGGTTTTCTAATATTTTTAATGCATTAAAAGTAGGTATAGTATTTAATTGCATTGTTTTGCAAAATGTAGAAAAATCAAAATCGTAAAATTCTTTTAATCCTTCTTCGTAGGTTATATGTAAATAATTACCTAGTTGTTCATACACATTTTTTATAAATGAAATTGCTGGATAAGCCAATGTAATTCTTTCTTCTATATTCTCCCATTCATTTTTTCTTTGTAGTAGCACTGCATAACTTTTTTTTCCATCTCTACCTGCTCTACCTGCTTCTTGATAATAAGCTTCTAAACTATCTGGTGTATCGTAATGTATTACACAGCGCACATCAGATTTATCTATACCCATACCAAATGCATTTGTACATACTACAACTCTTGCAAAATTATTCATCCATTCGTCCTGTTTATTATTTCTGGTTTGCATTTCCATCCCACCATGATACGCAACTGCTTTTATTCTATTTGCAATCAAAGTTTCAGTTAGTGCAATTGTAGTGCTTCTGTTTCTGCAATACACAATACAGCTGCCTTTAATACTTTCTAATATTCGTATTGTTTCATTAGTTTTGTTTTCAATTGTTTTTATATGAAGGCTTAAGTTATTTCTTTGTATGGTTTGGCTTAAAACATTATGCTGTGCAAATAATAATTTATCTTGAATATCTTGCTGAACTATTTTGGTAGCACTTGCTGTTAATGCAAGTACAGGAACATTAGGCAAATATTCTTTGACGGTAGCAATTTTTAAATAAGATGGTCTAAAGTCGTATCCCCATTGGCTTATACAATGTGCCTCATCTACTACTATTAAATTAATATTCCATTCTTGTAAATATCCAAGAAATGTTTCTGTTTCTAATCTTTCTGGTGATACAAATAAAAATTTAGTATCGCTACGATGAAACTGTTGTAAGGTATGATTGATTTCGTAGTTGCTTAAACCGGAGTGCAATGCTACAGCAGGTATTTTTCTGCGTAGTAAGTTCACCACCTGATCTTTCATTAATGCTATTAGTGGTGTAACAATGATGCATTTTCCGGGAAAAATTAATGCTGGTATTTGATAGCACATACTTTTTCCGCCACCTGTGGGTAATATGGCTAATGTATCTTGTTGTGATAAAATACTATTAATTATCTCTTGCTGACCACTTCTGAAATTTGTGTATCCCCAATAATTGTGTAATATTTCTAAGGCAGTGGTCATTATTTCTACAAACGTAAAAATGAGTTTTTATTTTTATATTCTATTTATTTTGTTTGGAAAATCAATATTTGTATTGATTGATTTTCTAATCTCAATTGTTAGGTGTAAGAGACCATCCGAAGGATTAATAACATTTAGTTCTAAATTTATTCAAATTTTGTTCTTAAAGTTATACTTTTAGATAATTATCCTGTGATTTTTGATTTAAATTTGCTAGGTGAATACAACATTTCATTTATGGGAGATTGATAAAATAGTCAAACAAGTTTTGGATATATATCCTGCATTTAAAAAGTTTGCTCTGTATGGCGATTTAGGGGCTGGGAAAACTACACTTACTTCTGCTATGTGTAAGCATTTAGGTGTTACAGAATCTACGAGCTCTCCAACATTTGCTATTATTCAAGAATATATTGGTTCTATAAATAGGCAGGATATTACTATTTGCCACATGGATTGGTATCGATTAAAGAATATCAATGATTTGCAAAGTGCTGGTGTATTAGATTATCTACATAATGAAAATATGTACTGCTTTATAGAATGGCCAAATAATGTACCAGATGCTATTGATAGTTCTGTTTTAAAAATAGAATTATCAATGGTGAATGAGTTGGAACGCAAAATAGTGGTATCTATATGCTAGCTGCATATTTGCATAAAAACACAATAGAAGCAGGTGTAGATGAAGCTGGTAGAGGCTGTTTGGCTGGACCAGTTTTTGCCGCTGCTGTAATTTTACCTCCTAATTTTCATTTTCCATTATTGAATGACAGTAAAAAATTAAAGGAAAAGGATAGATTAATATGTAAAGAATATATTGAACAACATGCACTTTGCTTTTGTGTGGCAAATATATCTAATCAGGAAATAGATAAAATTAATATTTTACAAGCAACTTTTAAAGCTATGCATAAGGCATTAAAAGGATTGAAGCTAAAACCAGACCACATTCTAGTAGATGGAAATAGATTTAAACCGTATCCAAAAATAGAGCATACGTGCATAATAAAAGGTGATGGTAAAATGATGAGTATTGCAGCAGCAAGTATATTAGCAAAAACTTATAGAGACGAATGGATGGAGAAGATACATCAGTTGTATCCAATATTTAATTGGCAACAAAATAAAGGTTACCCAACTTTAGCGCATAGAAAGGCAGTTTTGGAACATGGCTTTTCTCCACATCATCGGCAGACTTTTTCTGTGCAAGTAAATACACAATTAAGTATGTTTGAAAAATCAACATGAGAAAAGAATTTTAAGAAAGGTTATATTTCTTGTGATTAGACAATTAATCATCATCATTTCTACTCAAATAGCTATTAACTATTTACCTTATTTGTGAATTCGTTAATTAATCTATCTTTGCAACTAATCTATCAAAATTATTTAAATAAACTATTGATTATCAATAAAATAAAATTATGTTTCAACAATACGATGTAATAGTTGCAGGAGCAGGACACGCAGGCTGCGAAGCCGCTGCCGCTGCTGCAAATATGGGTGCTAAGGTGCTTTTAATATCTATGAATATGCAAACCATTGCACAAATGAGTTGTAATCCAGCGATGGGTGGTATCGCTAAAGGCCAAATAGTTCGAGAGATAGATGCGATGGGTGGTTATTCTGGTATTGTATCAGACAATAGTATGATACAGTTTAGGATGCTAAATAAAAGCAAAGGACCTGCAATGTGGAGTCCTAGAACTCAGAATGATAGAATGTTGTTTCATTTAGAGTGGAGGAAGTTATTAGAGCAAACACCCAACTTAGATATTTGGCAGGACACAGTGGTTGAGTTAATTGTTCCACGTGGAACAGTTACTGGGGTTAAAACACAATTAGGCATGGAGATATATGCCAAAAGTGTTGTTATTACTAGTGGTACATTTTTAAATGGTGTAATACATATTGGTGAAAAGCAATTTGGTGGTGGAAGAATGGGAGAGAAGGGATCCACAGGAATTACAGAGCAATTGGTTTCTTATGGTTTTGAAAGCGATAGATTAAAAACTGGAACGCCTCCAAGGATAGATGGTAGAAGCCTTGACTATTCTAAAATGGAAGTGCAACAAGGCGATGAGGATATTGTTGGCTTTAGTTATTTAAATACCAAGAAACCAAACAAACAAAGAAACTGTTGGATTACATATACCAATCAAAACGTGCATGATATATTAAAAACCGGTTTTGAAAAAAGTCCAATGTTTCAAGGTAGAATTCAAGGTATAGGACCAAGGTATTGCCCTAGTATTGAAGATAAAATTAATCGTTTTTCAGAAAGAGAAAGACACCAATTGTTTGTGGAACCTGAAGGTTGGGATACTGTAGAGATTTATTTGAATGGATTTAGTACTAGCTTACCAGAAGATGTGCAAATGAAAGCTTTGCGTTTGGTCCCTGGTTTAGAAAATGCTAAGATGTTTAGACCTGGATATGCTATTGAATACGATTACTTTCCACCAACACAATTAAAATATACTTTAGAAACCAAGTTAATTGGCAACCTTTACTTTGCAGGGCAAATAAATGGTACTACAGGCTATGAGGAAGCAGCCTGCCAGGGTTTAATGGCTGGCATCAATGCAGCATTAAAGGTGCAAGAGAAAGAAGAGTTTATTTTGAAGAGAGATCAGGCTTATATAGGTGTATTGATAGACGACCTTATTAATAAGGGAACAGATGAGCCATATAGGATGTTTACATCTAGGGCAGAGTTTCGTACTTTGTTGCGTCAAGATAATGCAGATATTCGTTTAACGCCACTGTCTAATGCCATTGGCTTGGCTAGCAATGATAGATGGAAAGCTGTTGAAGAAAAGAATAAGGTAGTTGCAGGTATTAGAGAAACCTTTGCAGATTATGCAGTTTCTCCAGCTGTTATTAATGAATGGCTGCAAACACAAGATACAGCAGAGTTGAATGAAACTGTAAAGGCGCAAAAAATATTATTACGACCAAATATTTCTATGCCAGACTTATTAGGGCAATTACCTGAGCTTAAAGATAAAGTTGGCGATGTTCCACGTGAAACATTAGAGCAAGCAGAGATACAAATCAAATACCAAAGTTATATAGAAAGAGAAAAAGAGATATCAAAAAAAATGATGAGTTTAGACGAACTGAAAATTCCTGATAATTTTGATTATACCAAATTGGTAGCTTTAAGCAATGAAGCAAAGCAAAAGTTTATAAAAATAAAACCAACTACCCTTGGACAAGCTAGTAGAATAAGTGGGGTGAATCCAAGTGATGTGCAAATATTAATGGTATACATGGGTAGATAATGCTTACTAATCTTTTATTTAAATAAAAATTAAAAAATATTACAACGTTTTAAAAATTGTAAAAATCTATGTTTTTAATTTCTTTTATATTTTGCTATTTAATACCCAACTAAATGGAGATAAATTTTAGCCGCCAGATATCGATTACAATAAAACAG